>NZ_JBFODN010000238.1:0-35386 GCF_040908345.1 Aeromonas sp. R3-1 | reverse complement strand
GGGGTCGCCCTTCTGCTGTCAGCTACCGGTTAGCGGTGGTCACTCATGGCGCTCCGCCCAGCGGGCGGCCGCCTGTTCAAGCAGGGCGACGTCACCTTGCTGGATCAGCGGTAGCAGATCGTTGACCTGTTGATCCGGCCAATCCCACCAGGCGAGGGCCTGTAGCCGGGCAATCTCCTCCTCGCCAAAGCGCATTCGCAGAACCCTGGCCGGGGTGCCCGCCACCATGGCATAGGGCGGTACATCCTGATTGACCAGCGAGCGGGCGGCGATGATGGCGCCGTCGCCGATGGTGACGCCGGGCATGATCATCGCCTCCATGCCGACCCAGACATCGTTGCCGAGGCGGGTATCGCCTGCGGGGCGGTAGCTGCGCTGGAGCGCCGCCAGATCGGCGAACGGATAGGTGCTGATGAAGGCCGTGTTGTGGGTGTGGTTGCCGCCCATGATGATCTTTACCCCGGCGGCAATTTGCACATAGTCGCCGATATGGAGACGGTCGATATGCCAGAGCGGCTCCCAGCCGGTGTCCGGGCTGCGGCTGAAGGGATCGCCATGGAGGTAGCGCACCACCACTTCTTCGAAGGGGCCATCCCAGGCACCCGAGTAGTAGCTGTGCTGCCCCTTGAGGCAGATATTGGGGTTGGTCACCGTCAGGTGCAGGTATTCGACCTGCGACCAGTGTTGGCAGGTGTTCATGCTGGTACTCCTTTGCTGAATGGATCGGATGGGTTGCGTTCGCTTGAGCGAAGCTAATAGATCCAGACCAGCATGCGGGGCACGCAGAGCAGGGAGCAGCCCAGCATCTGCGGGAGGTGTGGTCGCATTGTGGTGTGCTCCAAAGAAGAGGGAAGGGCGCGATCATAAGGTCGGGCGCCGGGTTTGCCAAGGTTGCGCAGAGATCCTGCACTAACCCTCTGGTTGATATTTATTCTCAATTAGCCATGATAACACTCCCACCATGACGGACTCGGGAGAGCGAGATGACACCGCAAAGTTGGCAACGATACATGCTGGAGGCGGAGCGTGCCTGGCAGGCCGGTTCGCTGGGGGCGGCGATCTGCTTTTATCAGCAGGCGCTGGGGGATGTTTACGAGATGACCCAGGTGGAGTTGACCGAGCTGGCCACCATGCGAGTCGCCACCTGTCACCGGTTGGCCGACTTCTGGCGGGCGATGGATGAGCCGACTTACGAGCTGCGCTACCTGAAACTTGCCTCCGAGCTGGTCACTGCGCTGGTGCCGCAGTGCCCGAACCGGGAGTGCGAGGCACTGATCAGCGAGCTGGGTTGCTGCCGTGGAGCCCTGCTCGCGTTTCTCAAGCGTCACCCCAATCCGGAAATTGCCCGGCTGATCCAGTTGCAGGACAAGGTACAGGGCTGCGAGCTGATCGGCCGTTTTCGCCTCAACTGAACGGATTGGGGCGAGGCTCAGCCCCGCCGTTTGAGTTTCTGGGCGATGCGCTGCTGCGCCTCTTCCCCTTGCAGTGCCTGGGCGAAGGCGCGCGCCTCCAGATCGATGACAAAGTGCACCGCCTGTTTAAGCTCCTGTTTCAGCAGCGCCTTGCTCTTTT
Organism: Aeromonas sp. R3-1; assembly: GCF_040908345.1. NCBI lineage: Bacteria > Pseudomonadati > Pseudomonadota > Gammaproteobacteria > Aeromonadales > Aeromonadaceae > Aeromonas > Aeromonas sp. R3-1. The sequence goes on along the minus strand of NZ_JBFODN010000238.1, from coordinate 33,814 downwards.
GCAGCGCTCTGGGCGGTTTGGCCGCCAGCTTCAGCCCCTGCTCGCGGGCAAGGGAGAGCACTCCATCGGCCGCCACCACCTTGTTGGCCAGCCCGAGACGTAGCGCCTCCTCGGCATCCATCGCCTCGGCCAGCAGCAACAGCTCGGCTGCCTTGAGGTGACCTACCAAGCGCGGCAGCAGCAGGCTGGAGGCGAACTCCGGCACCAGCCCCAGCTCGACAAAGGGAAGCTGCAAGCGGGCGTTATCCGCCAGATAGACCAGATCGCAGTGCAGCAAAATGGTGGTGCCAATCCCCACTGCCGGGCCTGCAACGGCAGCGATCACGGGTTTGGGGAAATCGGCCAGGGTGTGGAGGAACTGCAGTATGGGGTCGTCGGGCTCCAGCGAGCTCTTGCCCATAAAGTCAGCCAGATCATTGCCCGCGGTAAAGCAATCCTGCTGCCCCTGCAACAACAGGACATGCACCTCCTCATCGGCTGCCGCTTCTCGCAGCGCCGCCACCAGTTGCTTATAGAGCTCGGTATTGAGGGCGTTGCGCTTGTCGGGGCGGTTGAGGGTCAGGGTGAGCAAGCCATCCTGCTGCTCGGCAATGAGAATGGGGGCCATGTCTAAATCCTTGTTATTGAAAGGTGCAAAAAAGGTTGCTGCTGGGGTAACCTTGGCGCCGTTTAACAACATCATAAAAGGATTTCAACCATGTTTAAACGTGCGTTTTATTCTCTGCTGGTTCTGGGGATGACGGCGCCTGCACTGGCCAAGGTCGAGGCTGTCAACGGCTATGTGCGCCTGTTGCCGCCGGGCTCCCCCAACACTGCCGCCTTTATGGTGCTGAAGAATGACGCTGACCAGCCGGTCAAGCTGGTGGCGGCGGCTTCTGCTGCGGCCGGGCGTGCCGAGCTGCACACCCACCTGCACGAAAATGGTGTGATGAAGATGCGCCAGGTCGAGAATATCGAGATCCCGGCCAAGGGCGAAGCGGTGCTCAAGCCGGGCAGCCTGCACATCATGCTGTTCGAGGTGGGCACGCTCTCCGAGCAGACCCCTTTCCCACTCACCCTCACCATGGACGATGGTCAGAAGCTGGATCTGTCACTGCCGGTGAAGCCGATTGAGCCGATGGCAGAGATGAAGCATGTGAAGCACTGACATTTGTCGTCGTTTGTTCAGATTTGAGACTGTGTATTTTGGCTGCACCGGGTAAAATAGTGCTCTTTTCCATGTATGCAAGAGGAAGTGACGTAATGAAAAAGACGCTGATTGCCGGTGTTCTGTTTGCCCTGTGCAGCCAGGGGGCCATGGCCGCCAATGACTGGCGTTTCGCCGCCGGTGCTGATGTATGGGCTTCTCAGGGCAGTGGTCAGGCATATGGTTATAGTGCCAATCACTATGATGACAAATACAACTGGAACGGCTATCTGCAACTGGAACACGGTATCATCTTCCTGCCGAACGCCAAATTTGAAATTTCCGATTTCAGCACCTCCGGTGGCGCCTTCAAGAACGACCTGACAGCCTACGATCTGAGCCTTTACTACCGTCTGTTCAACAACGATCTGTTCAAGATCGATCTGGGGATGACCGGTCGTCACTACGATGGCGAGCAGGTAACCTGGGGGCGTCGGGGTTATGATGAAAACACCCTGATGGCCTATGCCGGCAGTGAAGTGAAGATCCCGGGCACCGGCATCGCCTTCTTCGGCGATCTGCGCACTCACGATGCGGATAACTATGACTACCGTCTGGGTGGTTCCTACAAGTTCTCCTCCATGCCGATCAAGCTGCGTGCCGGCTGGCGTGAAGCCAAGGTCGACTTCGCCAATATCGACCAGTCTGTCGATGGCTGGTTCATGGGCGGCGAATTCACTTTCTAATCTGACGTTGTCTGACAACGGGGGGTGATATTCTTCGCCAACATCTATCAGAGCATTCTGTCGACGGCTGGTTCATGGGCGGCGAATTCACTTTCTAATCTGACGTTGTCTGACAACGGGGGTGACATTCTTCGCCAACATCTATCAGAGCGTTCTGTCGATGGATGGTTCATGGGCGATGAATTCACTTTCTAATCTGACCGTCGACTGACGACGAGGAGCGATAATGGGCCACATCATAGTGACAGGTGCTGGTTCTGGTCTCGGCCGAGCCCTGACCATCGGACTGGTTGAGCGGGGCCATCAGGTCTCCATGATGGGGCGCCGTTATCAGCGACTGCAGGAGCAGGAACAACTGCTCGGCAGCGCGGTGATCGGCATCGCGGCCGATCTGGCGCACCATGAAGAGGTCGACGTCGCCTTCGCTGCAGCGGTGGAGTGGGGCGGGCAGCCCGACATGGTGATCCACTGCGCCGGGGTGGGCGAGTTTGGCCCGGTCGGTGTCTACACCGCCGAGCAGATTCGCCGGGTGGTGGAGAGCAATCTTATCTCCACCATTCTGGTGGCTCAGCAGACGGTGCGGCTTATCGGTGAGAAAGGCGGAGTGTTGGCCAATGTGCTCTCCTCCGCCGCTCAGGTGGGCAAGGCCAACGAGAGCCTCTACTGCGCCTCCAAATGGGGAATGCGCGGCTTTCTCGAATCCTTGCGCGCCGAGCTGAAAGGCTCGCCGCTGCGGCTGGTCAACCTCTACCCGAGCGGGATCCGCAGCGAATTCTGGGACAACTTGGATCACGTGGACCCGAGTGGCTTCATGACCCCGGAAGATGCGGCGGCCTATATGCTCGACGCACTGGAAGCCAGAAGCAGTTGCCACGTGACCGACCTCTTTATCGGTCGCAATCCCTGAGGCGAAGCCCGCCACCCGGTTGCTGTCGTCAGAATATACAGAAACAAAAAGCGCGCCAAATGGCGCGCTTTTTTATATCGGGAAGAGGGCGGAATTAACGGCCCAGCTTGGCTTTGAGCATGGCGATGATGTCGCTGATGGCCACTTCCTGCTTCTCGCCGGTGCGGCGGCACTTGTACTCCACCACGCCGTTGTCCAGACCGCGATCGCCGATGACGATGGCGTGCGGGATGCCCAGCAGCTCCATGTCGGCGAACATCACGCCCGGGCGCTCTTTACGGTCGTCGAACAGCACGTCCACACCAGCGGCTTTCAGCTCGGCGTAGAACTGTTGTGCCTGCTCGGCCACACGCTCGGATTTGTGCATGTTCATCGGCACAATGGCCACTTCGAACGGGGCGATGGCATCCGGCCAGATGATACCGTACTGGTCGTTGTTCTGCTCGATGGCGGCAGCCACCAGACGGGAAACCCCGATACCGTAGCAACCCATCTCCATGGTGACGGATTTGCCAGCTTCGTTCAGCACGCTCGCCTTCATCGCTTCGGAGTACTTGGTACCCAGCTGGAAGATGTGGCCCACTTCGATACCGCGCTTGAGCAGCAGCTTGCCCTGGCCGCACGGGCTCGGGTCGCCTTCCACCACGTTGCGCAGGTCGGCAACTTCGTAAGAAGCGATGTCGCGATCCCAGTTGGCACCGGTCAGGTGGAATCCGGTCTCGTTGGCGCCGCAGACGAAGTCCGCCAGATGGGCAGCGCTGCGATCGACGATGATGCGACCGGCAAAGCCGACCGGGCCGATGGAGCCTGCATCGCAACCGGCGGCAGCTTTGATCTGCTCGTCGTTGGCGAAGGTCAGCGGGTTAGCCACGCCAGAGAGCTTCTCGGCCTTGATTTCGTTCAGCTCGTGGTCGCCACGCAGTACCAGCGCGATAACGGCCTGCTTGCCGTGCTCATCTTCCTCTGCCAGTACCAGCAGGGTCTTGGCGATGGCGGTCGGTGCCACGTTCAGGAAAGCGGCCACTTCGTCGATGGTGTGGACGTTCGGGGTGGCAACCTTGGTCAGGGCTGCGGTGGCGGCAGCGCGCTCACCAGCCGGTGCCAGCGCTTCGGCCATCTCGATGTTGGCGGCGTAATCGGAGCTGTCGGAGAAGGCGATCAAGTCTTCACCGCTCTCGGCCAGCACCTGGAATTCGTGGGAACCGGTACCACCGATGGAGCCGGTATCGGCCTGCACCGGACGGAAGTTCAGGCCCATGCGGGTGAACGCCTTGCAGTAGGCGGCGTGCATCTTCTCGTAGGTATCGACCAGAGACTCTTTGTCGATGTGGAAGGAGTAGGCATCCTTCATCAGGAATTCGCGGCCACGCATCACGCCGAAACGGGGGCGCACTTCGTCGCGGAACTTGGTCTGGATCTGGTAGAGGTTGAGCGGCAGCTGCTTGTAGCTGTTCACTTCGTAACGCACCAGCGCAGTGATCACCTCTTCGTGGGTCGGGCCCAGCACGAAGGGACGGTTGTGACGGTCGGTCAGACGGCACAGCTCGGGACCGTAGTCATCCCAGCGGCCGGACTCCTGCCACAGCTCGGCGGGTTGTACCACCGGCATGGAGACTTCGACGGCACCAGCATTGTTCATCTCTTCGCGAACAATGTTCTCGATTTTCTTCAGTACCCGCAGACCGGTTGGCAACCAGGCATACATGCCGGAGGCCAGTTTACGGATCATCCCGGCGCGCAGCATCAGCTGGTGGCTGACAACTTCAGCGTCGGAGGGGGTTTCCTTGAGAGTGGAAAGCAGATATTGGCTGGTACGCATCGCGGTAGACCTTAGCTAAAACGGGCGCGGGGCCCAGGATAATTTCAAGGGCGGAATTTTAACAGGCTGGGCGTTGCGGCCCAAGGGCTAAATTTGCCGCAACCCGAAAGGTGGCAACGTCCGGCAGATGACCAGGGGCAATGACCATTGCAACAAGCAGGCTTTTTATGCCTGCAATTTGGCCGGATCTCCGCTAAACTCTGCCACCTTTTCTCGATGGGCATGGTTTTGCCGCGTTCATCACCCCCCATTTTTAGTACTTTTGGAGCCGCTCATGCCGTTAGTGGGACATCAACACCAGATCGAGATCCTGGAACTGACCGACAAAGGAGATGGCAAAGGACGCCTGTTCGATCGCCCCCTGTTTGTCGAAGGTCTGCTGCCCGGTGAGCAGGCGCTGGTGGAGCTGACCGAGGTCAAGCCGAACTATCTGCACGGCAAGGTCGCCGAGCTGCTCCAGCCCTCTGCCGATCGGGTTGCCGATTTCTGCCCCAACACCGAGTGTGGTGGCTGTCAGGTGCGCCCGCTGGCCTATCCGGCCCAGCTCAAGCTCAAGCAGGCACTGGTGCAGAGCGCACTGGAGCAGGCCGGGCTGGGTGACACTCCGGTCAAGGATATCCTTGGCATGGAAAGCCCGTTCGCCTATCGCAACAAGGCGCAATATGCGGTGCGTGGCTGTGACGCCGGTGCCGAGATCGGTTTTTATCGCAAGCATTCCCACGATCTCATCACCGCTGATGACTGTGCGGTGCAGGATCCGCTGCACGTGGAGTTGAACGCCCGGGTGCGCAACTGGATGCGCGCGCACGACATCGCCGCCTATGACGAAGTAAACCACAGCGGCTGCGTGCGTAACCTGATGACCCGCAAGGGCTTCAAGAGCGGCGAACTGATGGTGGTGCTGGTGACCCTGGGCGAGGAGCTGCCGTTCGAAGCCGAGCTGCTGGCAGCCCTGAGCGATCTGCCGGTCACCACCCTGGTGCAGAACATCAACAACGAGCGTACCAACCGCATTCTGGGCGCGACCAACCGAGTGCTGCTCGGCGAAGGGGTGATCCGCGACAAGATCCACGAACTCGAGTTCGAGATCTCGCCGCTCTCCTTTTTCCAGAACAACCCGACCCAGACCGATGTGCTCTACTCCAGCGCCCTCGAGTATGCCGAACTGACCGGCAACGAGACGGTGTTCGACATCTATTGCGGTATTGGCACCATCTCCCTGTTCCTGGCTGGCAAGGCCGCCAAGGTCGTCGGGATCGAGTCGGTGGAGAGTGCCATCAGCGATGCCCGTCGCAACGCCGCCCTCAACGGCATCGAGCACACCGAATTCCACGTCGGCAAGGCGGAGCAGCTGATGCCCGAGCTGCACGCCCAAGGTGTGACCGCTGACGTGGTAGTGATGGACCCGCCGCGCAAAGGCTGTGACAAGGCGGTGCTGCAGACCCTGGTCGCCATGGCGCCCCGTCGTCTGGTCTATGTCTCCTGCAACCCGCAGACCCTGGCCCGCGATCTTGCTTGGCTGGTCAAGCAAGGCTTCGTGCTGGACGAGGTGCAGCCGGTCGATATGTTCCCGCACTCCATGCATGTGGAAGCGGTAGCTCGCCTGAGCCTGCCCGCCAAGGCATAAGTCGCCCCCGACTCTTGCCCATAAAAAAACGACGCCAGCTGGCGTCGTTTTTTATCTCTGCAATCGGCGGATGGGCGATTAGCTGGCGCTCTGGCGCACCTCGGCGGCGATCTGGTCGAGCAGCTGTTGCCAGCCCTGACCCAGTTCGTTCACCAGTGCGTTGTAGCCATCGGCCGGCAGTACCCGCTCCTGACGGAAGGGGGCATCGCGCAACACGGTGCCATCTTCCGCCAGCAGGCGCCAGCGGCCGCTCAGCACGGCGCTGCCGTCATGACGGCCCTGAAAGCGCTCCACCAGAATGGTCAGCACCGGCCCCTTGCGGGCGCCATCCTGCCGTACCACCCAGCCCGGCAAGCGGGTGGAGAGGCCATTGAGGGTGAGTTGGTTGAGCTGATCGTCCAGCGCACCGGCCCAGCGATGGTACTCGGTGAAGTGCAGCTCTTGCCCTTCCAGCTGATAGACCAGACTGATCCGGTCGAGCTGGCTGGCCAGCGTCACCGGGCGCAGCACCAGCTGGTGCTGCGGTTGGGCCGGTGCCGTCACGGGTTGCTGGCTGTCGGCATCGAGCGAATAGTAGTGCAGGCTCGGCTGGCTGCTGCAACCCGCCAGCAGGCCCAGCAGGGCCAGCGTCAGGATCTCTTTTTTCATTGTTTGCCTCGCTTGGGCTCAGGGTCCGATGGATGCGCACGATCGAAGATCAGTGAGCTGGGCTGCTCGTTGAGGGAGTGCACCAGCGGCTGCAGTTCGCGCATCAACTGATTGAGGGTCTGCACCGACTGACGCAGGTCCTGATTGGTCTGCGACTGGGCATCATAGGCCTGCAAGGTCTCCTGCAACTGCTTGAGGCTCTCGTTGAGCGAGGCGGGCAGCTGCTGGGTGGAATCCTTGGCGGTGAGCTTGTTCAGGTTGGCGCTGACTGCACTGATGTTCTTCAGGGTGCCATCCAGGGTGGTGAGTGACCCGTTGACCTTGGTCAGGGTGGTTGCCATGTCCATGTCGACAAACTTGTCGAGGATGAGGTTCACCTTGCGCTCGATCTGATCCAGCCCGCCCTGCACGGTGGGGAAGACCTGATAACCGGCCAGCTTGGCCTGTTCGAAACGTGGCGCGTCCGGATAGAAGTTGAGGTCGATGATCTTGCCGCCGGTCAGCAGGCTCGAGGTCTTGAGGCTGGCACGCAACCCCTCCTTGAACTGCTTGCCGAACAGGGCGCGCCATTGATCCTTCTCCGCCTTGGCATAGCGGTGGGAGAGGCGCTGCACCTCGATGCGGGCCAGCACCGGTATCTGGCGGCTCTTGAAGATCTGCACGCCCTTGTCCTCAATGAGGTAGGGGGCGGAGATGACGGTACCAACCCGAATGCCGCGATACTGCACCGCCGCGCCCGGGTGCAGGCCACCCACGTTGTCATCGAACAGGAAGACGTAGTCGATGAACTGATCCAGACTACCGGCCAGCACGCTCGCCTCATCCTGGAACAGGGTGAACCCTTCCATCTGTTTGACCGGCTCGCCAGGCGCCCAGCCGGGTGGCAGACCCATGGTGATGCCGCCATCGATCAGGCTCTCCAGCGAATCCATCTTCACCTTCATCCCCTCGCTGCTCATGGAGACCTCGAAGCCCGGGGTCATCCAGAAGCGGGAGTTGCTGCTCACCAGAATGTCATAGGGGGCGTGGATGAAGATTTGATACTGCATCTCGCTCTTTTCCGGCAGGAACTTCGCCTCTTCCACCTGACCTATGGTGAAGCCCTGATAGTTGATGGGGGAGCCTTCCCCCAGCGCGCGAGTGTCGCGACTGCTGAGGGTGAGACGCAGCCCCTTGGCATCGAGGGAGGCGAGCGGCGGTTTGTCGAGCATGGCGTACTCGTCCCGCGCCCGACCTTTCTTGCCGGGGGCGAGCTCGATATAGGCGCCGGAGAGCAGGGTGCTCAGACCCGATACCCCTTCACGGCCCACTCTGGGCTTGACCACCCAGAACTGGCTGTCACCGCGCAGCATGCCGGAGGCAGCATTGGTCAGCCGTCCTTTCAGCACGGCATGGCTGTAGTCATCGCTCAGCTCGACGGCCTCGATACGGCCGACGTCCACTTCGCGGGAGCGGATCACCGTCTTGCCAGCGACTATGCCCTCGGCAGTGGCGACTGTCAGGGTGAAGCTGGGGCCTTGGGAGTACCAGTGCTGGAACAGCATCCAGAGACCGATGAACAGCGCCAGCAGGGGCACCATCCAGATTGCGGCGGCAGAGCTCAGAAAGTCAGAGCCCGGTTTCCACCTTTTTTTACGCTCACTCACGTTCGCGTTCTCCTTGTTGTAAATCCCAGATCAGGCGGGAGTCGAAACTCATGGCGGCGACCATGGTGATCAGCACTACACCTGCAAATGCGACGGCCGCAGGGCCGGGATAGATGGTCATCAGATTGTCGAGCCGGATCAGGCCCGCCAGAATGGCCACCACGAAGACGTCGATCATCGACCAGCGTCCGACAAATTCGGTCATGCGATAGAGTTTGAGCTTGCCGAGGGGGGAGGTGACATTGCCGCGCTGCACCATATAGCAAAGCCAGAATAGCGCCAGTATTTTCACCAGCGGCACCACCACGCTGGCGAAAAAGATCACCGCAGCTATGGGGTAGGAGCCCATGGCCCAGAGCAGCACCACACCGCCGAGGATGGTGGAGGGGCTGTCATCACCGAGGAACACTGTATCCATGATGGGATAGACGTTGGCCGGAATGTAGAGAATGGTGGAGGTAAACAGCAGCGCCCAGGTACGGTTCAGGCCGCCCGGCTTGCGGGCATGCAGCTTGCCGCCGCAGCGGGAGCAGCTGTGGCTGCCCACCTCGCTCAGAGCGCCACAGATATGGCAGCCCACCAGACCTGATTCCAGCGCGCCCGCTTCCGGGTCGATCTCCCGCGACTCGGTCGGGCCGAACAGCCGCTGCCACAGCCACATCTGATCCAGCGAGGAGATCATCTTGATGAGCAGCACCGTGTAGCCAACGAAAGCCCAGAATGACAGCCCCATCTTGATGTCGGCCATCCCCATCAGCTTGACCAGCGAGATGAGCACCCCCACCAGAAAGACATCCACCATCAGCCAGGGTTTGATCCGGCAGAGCAGACGGCCGAGGGAGCGCAGGGCATTGCTGTGCAGATCTTTATCGACCCGCCACAGCACCAGCATGATGGACCCCATATAAACCAACGGCAGGCCGATCAGGGTCAGGCTCAGTACCGCGCCGAGAAACAGATAGCCCTCATCCACCAGGGTGGTGATGCTCTGCAAAAAGGTCATCTCCTGGCCCACCCCTTTGGCCGAGAAGGACATAAAGGTAAAGGCATTGGCGAGCACGAACATGATGAGTGCCGCGAACCCGTAGGAGATCGGCCGCAACTCCTGCTGTGGCAGGTGGCGACTCAAGGTGTGTCCGCAACGGGGGCAGCAGCTGGCCTGTCCCACCTCGAGCGGTGTGGCCGGTATCAGCAGGTCACACTCTTCGCAGGCAGTGGCATCATGGACATAGGTGGTGTGGTGTTGGTGTGAAACCGGATGCAAGATAAAACCCCAGATAAGGCCCGTGGTAGAGCCAGAGCTGGCGATTATCGCAGTTGTGCTGGTCAGCGACCAGCCCCCGGAGGCCGCTATTGCTGGCGGGAGTGAGAATGACTTTGACAAGCCAGTGCCCATTTAGCACAATCAAACGCCACTTTTTTTCCGCGGGACAATAATTTATGACAACTGAATCCCCCAGCTACTCCACGATTGAGCAAGCCTTCTCCCTCGGGAACGGGCAAGATTCTGCCCTCAACTGGTTGCGCAAGAACCGCAGTCAGGTCGCTATTTTTCTGGTGAGCGGCATCAAGCTGGAAGGCACCATCAGCGGGTTCGACCAGTACAGCGTGCTGCTGACCGATGCTCATGGTAACCAGCAGCTGGTCTACAAGGCCAAGATCTCCACCATCGCCATGCACACCGGCCGTCCGCAAGTGAACATCCAGCGTGCTCGCAAGCCGCGTGTCTCCATGGCGCCGCGCCCCCACGGTGCGCCGGGTCGTTATGACGACAATCAGGGCGGCGGCAACAACGAGTAATCGTCTGCCCCGCACTCCCCGTTGACGCGCCCTGCGTCAGCGGCTGACGGAGCCTGCTCTCATTTTCATTCATGTCCCGTATGAGAGCCGGTTCCGGTTATCGCCCCTTGCAGGGCGATATTTTTTTCCGCACTACGCCGTTATGCCGACCGGTTTGCCCTCTTTGACCATGCAGGTCTGCATACCCGCCGCTTCTCCGGCCTGTACCCCGATACCGGTATCTTCAAACACCAGACAGCCTGATGGAGCGACCCCCAGCTTGCTGGCGACCAGCAGGAAGGTGTCCGGATTGGGCTTGTGCAGCTCCACATCATCTGCGGTGACCACCACGGAAAAGTAGCGTTCCAGCCCGGTGTTGCGCAGCACTGCCTCGGCATTTATGCGCGGCGAGCCGGTCCCGACCCCCATCGGGATGACGCCATGATAGCGCTCGACCAGCGCCTGCATGGCCGGAAAGACGGTCGCCTTGTGCAGGTTGGCCACATAGTGGGCGGTCTTGCAGCGGGTGACTTCGAGCGGATCGAGGGGGATTTGTTGCTCCTGTGCCACCAGCAGTGCGATCTTGCGGCTCGGCATGCCACCCAGCTCATAGAACCAGTCGGCATCGAAGTGAAAGCCAAACTCGCGGGCGGTGTGTTCCCAGGCGGCGAGGTGCAGCGGCATGGAGTCGACCAGGGTGCCATCAAGGTCAAAGACCAGGCCTTGGAATCCGGAAAGCGTCATGGTGCGGGTCAGTCTCTGAAAAAAGGGAGCCCATTCTAGCCAGTGGCTCCCCGCCTCGCCATCACCTAGCTGGTGAGAAACGCTTGCCCCCACATTTGTGACTGAAAATAGACGGGGGTGAGCTGGGCCGGATCGAGTTGATATTTGGGGGCAAGCTGTTCCAGCAGGGCCCAGTTGCCCTGTTCATAGGTGCTGACCAGCTGAAACAGATGAAAGAGTGGCCCTTCGTGCAGTTCGATGGCGCGCTGCACGCTCTTGGGCAGGTGGGCCATCAGCGGCTCCGACAGCAGGGATCCATCAAGCACAAGCCCTACCAGAAAGGCCCAGCTGGCCTCCGCTTTACCGAGGGCGGTGAGGGCAATCAACTCGCAGAAGCGGCCGCGGGCGATGGCCATGCGGGTGCAGGCCTCCGGCATGTGCTGGCTTACCCGAGCCAGACCGTTGATCAACACGAACTTGCGGATCTCCTGCTCCCCCAGATAGGAGAGGGCGCGGGGTACCGAGGTGATGGGGGCGGCATGATCGAAGCCGGGGGCGTTGACGTAGGTGAGCAGCAGGCCGGGCAGCCAGGCATCCTGCTCCAGCAGGCGAGCTACCTGGGCGAAGGAGAACTCTTCGTGGCAGATGAGCTGGAGGATCTGCTGTACCAGCGCCATATCGGGCTGGTTGGCTCGCTGATTGACCAGCTCCGGACGGGCGAGAAAGCCGCCGGCAAAGAAGTCGACCCCCGCCTCCCGCAGCGGGAGAAAATCCGCCCAGGTTTCGATGTTCAGCGCCATCCGCTTGTGTTCGGTGGGCTGGCAGATCCCCTCTTCCCCCATCCAGTACACCAGCAGGCGGCTGGCGCCGAGCCAGCGCGGATCCCGGTTGGCGCCATGTACCGCCAGTCTGCGCCGACTGTCGCGCCACTGCTCCAGCACCGGGAACGAGTTGGGCTGGCGTTCGCTGGAGGCTTCAACCAGCGGGATCGCGTCCTGATCCAGCAGCAGGGGACGCTGTTCATCGAGCTGTTCGTGGGTGAAGGGCACCAGATATTGACGCCCCTGCGCCAGCAGGCGGCTATGTTGCGCCAGTGAAGGCCATTCGGCCGGTGAACTGAGCTGATAGTCGATGCCGTAGGCCACCAGAGCCAGGCGACGATTGAAGATGGGGTAGCGACGCAACAGCATGGGATCACCGATAGGCCAGAGTGCGGGCCCTCCCTTGTGACTTGGCGTGGTAGAGCGCCTGGTCAGCCTGTTCGGTCAGGGTCTGCCATGCTCCGTCCTGGGAGGGAACCAGATAGCTAAAGCCTATGCTAACCGTAATGAAATCAGCAACCCGCGAGGCGGGATGGGGCATTTTCAAGCGGGCAAGACCATCGTGGATCCGCCCGGCCAGCTGTTCGGCCTCACCGGGTTGGGGGGCGCAGAGCAGAATGACGAACTCCTCGCCGCCGTAACGGGCGACCAGATTGGTGCAGCGCCGCTCTGCATCCCGCAGCACATGGGCCACCTGTTGCAGGCAGAGATCCCCCTTGGCATGGCCGAAGTAGTCGTTGTAGGCCTTGAACTCGTCGACGTCGATCATCAATACCGCCAGCAGGTTCTGGGTGCGTCGTGCCCACTCCCACTCCCGCTGCATGGTGATGTCCCACTGGCGCCGGTTGGCGATGCCGGTGAGGGGATCTTCCAGCGACAGCAGGGAGAGGCGGTGATTGGCCTCCTCCAGCGCACGGTTGGTCTCGGCCAGCTGCATGGTGCGCTCGGCGACCCGGGCCTCCAGCTGGCGGTTGAGGGTTTCCAGCTGCTCCTGGGTGCGTTGGCGGATCAGCAGTTGCGACAGGATGGCGGCGTACTGTTTGAAGATCTCGCTCTGATAGGCCTTGAGCGGACGGTGCCAGAGCAGGTTGTCGGCGGCGATCCAGCCGATGGGGGTGGTGCCATCCCATAGCGATACCATGGCGTTCCAGCCACGGCCCACCTGCTGCTTCTCGTAGTAGAGGGGGGTATCTTCCATCACCAGTACGTAGTCCTTGCGCCTGAGCGCCTCTTGCACAGTGGGGTGATCCGGAATGGGGCTGATGAAGTTGTGTTCATCTATCAGCTCGCCCTCTTCGCTGGTGCCCCAGGTGCCGCGCATGGTCTTGCCATCGGGTTCGATCAGGAAGATGGCGACCCGATCGAACTGCAGCTCCTTGCGGGCCAGCAGCACGGCATCCCGCAGCAGATCGTTCTCGCTGCGACTGCGGGAGAGGGTGACGCTGACCATGTGAAGCGCCTGCAACATGGTGAGGAAGGAGCCCTGCAGTGCCTGACTCTGTACCAGATCGGTCTGGGTATGGAGCCGCTGGTCCCGCTCCTGATTGACCTGGCTGGAGAGCAGGTGATTGCTGAGCTCGGCAGTCAGATAGTGGATAAGGAGCTGGATTCCCTGACGCTGGTGGGAGGAGAGGCGGTCGATGCGGCGGCGGGTCTCCAGATAGATGACCCCTTCCAGTTTCATGTGACGCTTGAGAGGGAAACAGGCGCGTAACTGCGGCTGGGCGGGCTCCACATTTTCGCCGGGATCCGGCGGTGCTTGGAGCTGCTCGATCACCAGTTGTCCCTTCTCCATCGCCTTGTCGATCAGGTGGTGGGGCAGGGTCAGTTGACCGAGATGGGCGAGATCAAGCGTGGTCAGCCCGTGATCGAGCTGAAAACTGTAGAGCTGCGGTTCGGGGGCTTTCAGCCAGAGGTAGAGGCGTTCGGCATCGGTCTTTTCACGGATGGTGGCGAGGCTCACTTCGCATAACTGAGCGAAGTTGGTGAAGTGTTCCGGGTCCCATTCCTGCATACCAATATCCCTTGGATTGTACCCAAGCGAGTATAGACATATTTCTCCTTGATTAATATGTCAGAAAGGAGAGGTGGCGCACATAATGGTTGCTTTCAGCCATGCTGGTGGAGACATTCACTGCGTTCTCTGCCAATCGTGGCTAGAACTGTGTGCCATAACGGTATTTATGGCAGCTTGTAGGGCGGGGTGTTGGGCAAAAAAGAGCCCGCACGATGGCGGGCTCTCGGGCAGATCAGATGATTCTGCGTGGCTTATTCTGCCTTGGGGGCAGCCTCAGCAGGCGTTTCACTGCTATCGGCTGGCGCACTCTCGGTCGCCGGGGCTTCCGGTGCCGGACCCGGTACCAGATCTACCGCCGGTTTGGCGATGAGAGAGCGGGTCTCTTCCACCGCTTCGGTCAGTTTGACCTCGATGATCTGGCCGAGCTCGTAGACCACTTCGGTCTTGTCCAGATAGACGCGACCGTTGTCCCAGTTGCACTCCAGTCGATCCTTGTTGTCGAGAATATGACGGGCAGGCAGGAAGACCACGGCGCCGTTCTCCTGCAGACGCAGCTTGAGACCGGCACGCATCACGTCGATGATCTCGGCGTTGAATACCTGATCGGTGCCAGCCGCGGCTTTCAGGTAGCGAACATAGAGCCAGTCGCCGATGTCACGCTCCACCATGCGGTGCAGGCGGCGGCAGGCGGTCAGATGCTCTGTGAGCTCCTGACTCGGGCGCTCACCCGGGGTCTTGCCCGCGATGACCGCTTTGAGCAGACGATGGTTGACCATATCGCCGTATTTACGGATCGGGGAGGTCCAGGTGGCGTAAGCATCCAGACCCAGACCGTAATGGGCGCCCGGTTCGGAGGACATCAGCGCATAGCTCTGGAAGCGGCGGATCTTGCCATCCAGCCAGCGGGTGTCGAGGTTGTCGATCCAGCGGCGCAGGGCGCAGAAGCCGGAGAGGCTGGCGATCTCGTCGCGCTCGAACGGGGCTTCGGCACTCTTCAGCAGGTCGATGGCGCCGTCGAGGGACTCTTCGTCAAAGCCGGTGTGAACGTTGAAGATGCCGTAACCGACGCTCTTGCCCAGCACGCGACCGGCACAGATGTTGGCGGCGATCATCGACTCTTCCACCATGCGGTTGGCGATGCGGCGCGGCTCGACGTGGATGGCCAGCACTTCGCCATTCTCGCCCAGCTCGAAGTCGTAGTCGGGACGATCCGGGAATACTAGCGCATGCTCGGTGCGCCACGCGATGCGCGCCTCGGTCATCGCCTTCATCAGCGGCAGCTGGGCCAGTACGCCTGCGTCGATGGATAGCTCTTTGCCATGCTCGGCCCAGTCGGAGACGTCGTCATAGTTGAGACGGGCGTGGGAACAGATGCGGGCGGCGAAGAACTCGGTCTCCTCCAGTAGCAGACCGTCTTCGGCGATGAGCAGACGGGCGCACAGAGTGTTGCGCTCCTCGCCCTCTTTCAGGGAGCAAAGCTCGTCGGAGAGGGTGCGCGGGATCATCGGCACGTTGCGGCCCGGCATATAGACGGTGAAGGCGCGCTGGGCCGCCTCTTTGTCCAGCTCGCTGCCTTCGGCCACATAGGCGGTCGGGTCTGCGATGGCAACCAGCAGCTCCCAGCCGTTGTCCAGCTTGGTGATGGCCAGCGCATCGTCCATATCCTTGGTCTTGGCACCGTCGATGGTGAAGAAGGGCACCTTTGTCAGGTCACGACGGGGCAGCTCCTCCTCTTCGATCACCTTCCACTCCGGCAAGTCAGCCGGCTCGACCTGGGCCAGATTGTGGCGCGCCAGCACCACCCACCAGGGCACATTGTGATCTTCCTGGGCGGCAATCTTCTGGATGATCTCGGCAGAGAAGTTGCCGTCGACCAGCGCATGGCGCTTGAGGGTCGCCACCACCCAGTCACCTTCCTTGAACTCTTTCTCATCCAGGCCCTTCTTGACGCGGGCCTTGATGGCATCCTTGATCAGCGGGTGGTCGGCCACCACGTTGAGGCGGTCACGGAACATCTTGACCCGGGCCACGAAGCGGGTGACGGACTGCTCCAGCAGGGTATCCGGCTCGGCCACTTCCTTCTCTTTTTCGGTGCGGATCAGGGCGGTCACCCGGTCACCGTGCATCACCTTCTTCATGTAGGGAGGCGGCACGAAATAGCTGGTCTTCTCATCGACTTCCAGAAAGCCGAAGCCCCGGTCCGAGGCGCGGATCACACCCTCTTTCTTCGGGATGTTTTCGCGGATTTGTTGCTTGAGCTGGGCCAGCAGCGGATTGTCTTGGAACATAAGTGAGGAACCTGAAGTGAAAACCTGGGTGGAGACCTGATGAAGGATCGCCCAGCACTATACGTTTTTAGCCCTGCAAAGCCAAGGTGAATGGCCTGCTCAGCGTGCTTTCAACTGCGATCTGGCATGGTCGATAAGGCGTTGGGAGAGCTGCTTGTGCACCCCCTTTTCCAGTACCCAGCGGTGCCAGTAGAGGCGTTCCGTCAGGACGTGGTCGGGACTGAGGTTGAGCAGTGATCCGCCAGCCAGCTGGCCTCTTATCTGCAATTCGGGAATGAGACAGTAGGCCAGCCCCTGTTCTGCCATGGCGACGAAGGCCTCTGACGAGTGGACCGTATGGCAGGGATAACCGCCCGGCTCCAGCCCGAAGCGTTCTCTCATAAAACTCACATGCATGTCATCGCGCTGATCGAACGCCACCGCCGGTGCCTTGGCCAGCGCATCGCGGGTCAGGCCATGAGGGAAGTGGCAGGCTACGAAGGCGGGGCTGGCGGTAAGCAGATAGTTCATCTCACCGAGCTCGTCGACGCAGCAACCCGCCAGCGGCTGGGGATGCAGGCTGACCGCACCAAAGGCCTGACCCTCGCGGACCTTGTCGAGGGTGCGGCTCTCGTCATCGACCAGCAGGTTGAGTTCGATGGGGTGCTGTTTCAACAAGGGGGCAATGGCGGGCAAAAACCAGGTGGCCAGGCTGTCGGCGTTGACGGCGATGCTGATCCGGATTGGCCCTTGCGGCTCATCGGAAGCCAGCTCCCCCGCCAGTTCGAGCTCGAGCTGGTGTACCTGCCGATAGTGGGCCAGCAGTTTTTGGCCGAGTGGCGTGGCCTGCAGCGGTTGGCTGCGAATGAGTAGCGGCTCGGCAAACTGTTGCTCCAGCTGCTTGATCCGCTGGGAGATGGCCGACTGGGTGATATGGAGCGACTTGGCCGCCCGATCGAAGTTCTGTTCCTGCAGTACCGCATCCAGTGCCCGCAGCAGTTTGTAGTCCAGCTCTTTCATCTTCTCTCCCTTCCGTTGCCCAAGGGCTGACTCTACGTCACTCGGCAGGGGACAACAATGGGCGGTGGAAGGGACGTTGCGCTGTGATTTTTGACAGTAGTGGTCAGGCCATTGAGGGAGGATACTCTCTGGTGCCGCATGGGGTAGCCCTGCGCAGATCGTAGCGACATCTTTATCCCGGGTCTGTTTTCCCGGGATTTTTTATGAGTGAACTGCCAGCACCGGTGACGGTTGCTGCAGTGGATAATGGCTGGTTTGATAATGGCCCAGCAGAGGTTGGGAGACCGCCTGCGCGAAGCGCTCATCCAGATGGAAGCGGATGCCAACGCCCCTTACCGCACCCAGATCGACCGCCTGCCGATGACCGAGCCGCTCGATGGGCAGGCCAAGTCGGCGGAAGATGCGCTCCACCGGCAGGCTGACGACGGCGACCAGCTCCCGGATCCCGTGGGCATTAGCGAAGGCATAGACCTCGCGGAAGATGACGCAAGTGAGTTCGCTGACGCCATTGCTCATGCGCGGTGCGCGCTGGGCATCGATAGCCAGACGGGTGAGTTCCCAGACATCGGGGGTGCGTGGCGCGCTTTCACCGGCAAGGGCGGTGGGGAAGATGGTGGGCAGCATATAGGCATCGGCACAGTTGAGCAGACGAATACAGCCACACAGCCCTTGTTCGTCCTCGATCAGCACCCAATGGGTGTCTGGCGTGTCGAAGCTGTCACGCTCCAGGCCCCGATGAGACTCGACATCCCAGCCTAGCCGGTCGGAAAAGACGCGATTTCGAAAGCGATAGAGTTCATTCTCCACCTCGTTTCGTGGATGTTCTCTCAATTTTCCTTTAAAAACCAACATTATGGACCCTCTATCTTGCTATTCGCCGTTATAATCACATATCTGGCCAAGGGGGCTTTCATATGAACAGAGACCAACTGCTTGAGTACCTCGAACATTTCACTTCGGTGACGGATGGCAATCGTCTGGCCGAACTGATCGGTCGCTTTACGCTCGGGATGGGCTATGACTACTATCGCTTCGCTCTGATCATCCCGATGTCGATGCAAAGGCCCAAGGTGGTGCTGTTCAACCAGTGCCCCGATTCCTGGGTGCAGGCCTATACCGAAAACAACATGCTTGCGTGCGATCCGGTGATCCGGCTGGCACGCAAGCAGACGCTGCCCATTTACTGGAACCGCCTCGATGAGCGGGCCAGTTTTTTGCAGGAGGGAACCATGGACGTGATGGGGTTGGCAGCCGAGTTCGGGTTGCGTAACGGCATCTCCTTCCCTCTGCACGGTGCAGCCGGGGAGAACGGTATCCTCTCCTTCATCACCTCCGAACGGGCTTCGAGCGACCTGCTGCTGGAGTCCTCGCCGATCCTCTCCTGGATGTCCAATTACATCTTCGAGGCGGCCATTCGGGTGGTGCGTTTCAGCATGATGGACAGTGCGGGGAAAGATCCCTTGACCGAGCGCGAGACCGAGTGCCTGTTCTGGGCCAGCGAAGGGAAGACCTCTAGCGAGATCGCCTGCATCCTCGGGATCACGGAGCGCACGGTCAATTACCATCTCAATCAGGTCACCCGCAAAACCGGCTCAATGAACCGCTATCAGGCCATTGCCAAAGGGGTTAGTACGGGGCTGTTGCTGCCCAATCTGGAGCAAGTTGTGGTTACCAACTTCCCCAGATTGCTGCAGTAGGCTGAGCCCACAGGCGCAACAGATTCTCCTGCCGCACTCTGAGGGTCACAATTGTCAGATCCGGTAATTGACAAGGGCTGGAACAGCGGCTGGGTATGCCGGTTTTTATTAGCAAAATGAATCAATAAGTAAATCAATGAATTTCTAAGAAGGAACTACCATCGCTATAGTGCCGCTCATTCATCATTTCGAACGGTACTCTCCATGATGCTCG
This sequence comes from Aeromonas sp. R3-1, assembly GCF_040908345.1. Lineage (NCBI taxonomy): Bacteria > Pseudomonadati > Pseudomonadota > Gammaproteobacteria > Aeromonadales > Aeromonadaceae > Aeromonas > Aeromonas sp. R3-1. The sequence goes on along the minus strand of NZ_JBFODN010000238.1, from coordinate 14,757 downwards.
CAACGACACTGCAAGGCTTCACCATCGGTCTGGCCATGATCATCCCCATCGGCGCCCAGAATGCCTTTGTGCTGAGCCGGGGCATCCATCGCAATCACCATCTGCTGACGGCCACGCTCTGCAGTTTCTGCGATCTCACCCTGATTGCTATCGGCGTATTTGGCGGAGCCAATCTGCTGGCCGCCAGCCCCCTCGGCATGGCGCTACTCACCTGGGGTGGTGTGCTGTTTCTCGGCTGGTTTGGTGGCCGTTCCCTGCTCAGTGCCTGGCGCGGTAAAGGGGAGGGAGTTGCCGAGTCTGCTCAGCAGATGGGGGTCAAAAGCGTGTTGGCGATGACACTGGGAGTTACGCTGCTCAATCCTCACGTCTATCTCGATACATTGATGCTGCTCGGCTCCCTTGGCAGTCAGGTGAGCGAGTCCCTGCGTCCGGCCTTTGCTGCGGGGGCCATGCTGGCCTCGTTGGTGTGGTTCTACTCGCTGGCGCTGGGGGCGGCGGCACTGGCGCCCTGGTTGGCCCGCGGCCGGGTGCAGCAGGGGATCGATCTGCTGGTTGGCATCATCATGCTGAGCCTGGCTGTTCAACTGGCCATTGGACGTTGAGGAAGTTAAGGCGGCAGGAATGAGCGACCGGTAACAAAAAGATGCCACTCACATGAGTGGCATCTTTGCTATTGAAAGGGGTCAGACCCTGAACTGGGAGAGCAGGCGCTGCTGCAGCAGGCTGGCTTGATGGAGCGAGGAGGCGAGTTGCAGACACTCCTGCGCCTCCTGTTCGCCGGTTCTGGCTTGCAGACTAATGCCGGAGACCTTGTCAGAGGAGTGGCTCAGAGTGTGTGACAGTTGCCCGGTAGCCACGGCTACCTGCTGCACCATGTCGGCCAGCTGGTCGATGGCGCCTTCCACCTTGAACAGGATCTGCTTGGTGTTCTCGGAGTCCTGCATGCCAGACTCCACCGTCTTGAGGTTGCGTTGCATCATCAGGTAGGCGGTTTCGGTCTGCTGCTGAATGCTGCTGATCACCTGGCTAATTTCGGCGCTTGATGTTGCGGTGCGATTGGCCAGGGTGCGCACCTCGTCCGCAACCACCGCAAAGCCACGCCCCATCTCCCCCGCGCGGGCTGCTTCGATGGCCGCATTGAGGGCCAGCAGGTTGGTCTGCTCCGAGATACCGCTGATGGTGGAGATGATCTGGCCAATTTGACCCGCCTGCTCCTTGAGGGAGTTGATGGCGATGGCACACTCGCTCACCTCCTGTACCACCCGCTGCATGCCCGCGCTGGCGGAGGCGACATACTGGCTGCTCTCGGTGGTCAGCTGGCGCACCTCATTGGCATTGTGGGCCGCCATGCTGCAGTTGTCCGAGATACCGGTGGCGACTTGCACCATCTGTTCACTGTCATGGTGCAGGGCCAGCGCATGTTCGGCGGTCTGGCGGCTGCTTTGGCTGATTGCCTCCACCCGGTTGACCGAGGTGTGAACGTGTTCGCTGATGTGCTGGTTGTTGTCCATGGTGGAGCTGATCATCTTCTGCAATTTCTCGATGAAACGATCCACGCTGTTGGCCAGCGAGCCTATCTCGTCATCCCGTTGCAGGTTGATGCGGGCGTTGAGATCTCCCTCGCCGGCGGCGATATCCTGCATTCGTTTGTCCACTTGCAGCAGCGGGGTGACCAGCTTGCGGGTCAGCCAGAAGCCGCAGAGGGTGACCATGATCAGGCTCAGCAACAGGCCACCCAGCAGCAGGGTTCGGGTCTGGCTGATGATGCCGTTGAGCTGGGCCACCTGATCCTCGACGGTGGCATCGCCGCTCTCCTCGATGGCAACCAGCTGTTGTCGCAGCTCATCGGCACTGGCTTCATAGATGGCCTGTTGGGCCTGATAGCTGCCGAGCGCATCGACCCACTGTCCCATCAGTTGCTGATGCCGGGCCAACAGGGAGCGATACTCTGCCGACAGTGTTTTGCCGGCAAATTCGCCGGTTCCCTCGATATCGAACAGCCCGGTGCCGAGCATGCTGTCGACCGCTTCGTGGTAGAAATCGGTCGCCTCTTTTAACTCGGCTTGGATCGCCTCTGTGACTCCTTGTCGGCGCATCTTCTCCAGCGCATAGAGTTGGCGCAAAAAGCCTATGTTGGACTCCATCCCCCCGTCGGCCGCTTCCCAGCGAGTGGAGAGGCCGCTGTTCCAGCTGATGGTCTGGTCGGGGGATTGGGTCAGCGCCTCGACCGCGCCGTCGCCGATCACCTCCAGCTGGGTCGAGAGGCGAGCCATCAGATCGGCGTTGTGATGTAGGGCCTGATCCACCTCTGTATACGCGTGATAGAGCGCCAGCAGCTTCTCTTGTTGCTGTTGATAGTCCTGCTTGTGCTGTTCCATGGTGGCAAGGGCCGCACCATCAATGAGCTGCCCCTGGCTGACCCGGGCCAGCGCGTCATCGGTCGCCGCCTTGGCAGCATCGAGTTCGGCGCGATTGAGCGGGGTGCCGTTTTGCATCTTCTGAATCTGTAGCTGTTGATTGCCCAGCTCTATGGAGCCCTCCATGGCACCGTCGGCGGTCTGCCAGGCGGCGCCCAGTACGTAGGAGAGCAGATTGGCTAGCCGCTGGCTGCCATACCAGCCAACGACCCCCATGCCCAGCGTACAGCCGAGCAATATGGCAAGACCCAGATTGGAGGTGGTAACAATTTTCATGTGATGGCCTTCCTTGGTATCGACATTGGCACCAGTTTAGGTTCCGAACGGGTTTAGTGTAGTGGTTTATCCCCCGCTCGGGGGCCGGTGCGGCGCTGAAACATCCCGTGCACTGGCTGCACCCGATCAAGCATGGTGGAAAATTGGATAAAAAGCCTCTCTGGCTACGCGGGTGTTGCTGCCCTATGCTGGATACTTATCCAGTTATTCTTTATGCTATGAGCCAATTTACGAATAGTTGTATTGGTGAGGAGAGAGCCGTGATTGGTCGCTTGAGAGGCATTGTCATTGAAAAGCAGCCCCCCGAGGTCCTGCTGGAAGTGGGCGGGGTTGGCTATGAGGTGCAGATGCCGATGAGCTGCTTCTATGATTTGCCGGAGATCGGCAAGGAAGCGACCATCCATACTCACTTCGTGGTGCGGGAAGATGCCCAGCTGCTCTATGGTTTCAACCACAAACAGGAGCGGGCGCTGTTCCGCGAGCTGATCAAGACCAACGGAGTCGGCCCCAAGCTGGCGCTGGCTATTCTCTCCGGCATGACAGCTACCCAATTCGTGCTGAGTGTCGAACGTGAAGAGATAAGCTCTTTGGTCAAACTGCCGGGAGTCGGCAAGAAGACCGCCGAGCGGCTGGTGGTGGAGATGAAGGATCGCCTCAAGGGCTGGGTCAGTCACGACCTCTTCTCCCCGGCCATGGTCACCTTGCCAGCCAGTGAGCCCGAATTGCGGGCTCCGGATGTGACCGAGGAGGCGGCCAGTGCGCTGGTGGCCCTAGGTTACAAGCCGCAGCAGGCGAGTCAGATTGTCAGCAAGATCGCCAAAGAGGGGATGTCGGTGGAAGATATCATCCGTGAATCCCTGCGTAGCCTGGTATGAGGTAGTTGATGATTGAAGCAGACCGCCTCATTTCGGCCAGTGCCGCCCGTGAGGATGACATTATTGACCGGGCGATCCGCCCCAAGAAGCTGGCTGATTACACCGGTCAGGATACCGTATGCGAGCAGATGGAGATCTTTATCGAAGCGGCCCGTCAGCGGGGCGAAGCGCTCGATCACCTGCTGATCTTCGGCCCGCCGGGTCTGGGCAAGACTACCCTCGCCAACATCGTCGCCAACGAGATGGGGGTCAATATCAAGACCACCTCCGGCCCGGTGCTGGAGAAAGCGGGGGATCTGGCGGCGCTGCTCACCAACCTCGAACCGAACGATGTGCTGTTCATCGACGAGATCCATCGCCTCAGCCCTGTGGTGGAGGAGGTGCTCTATCCGGCGATGGAGGATTACCAGCTCGACATCATGATCGGGGAGGGACCCGCAGCTCGCTCCATCAAGCTGGATCTGCCTCCCTTCACCCTGATTGGCGCCACCACTCGGGCAGGTTCACTGACCAGCCCGCTGCGGGATCGCTTCGGTATCGTCCAGCGGCTGGAGTTCTACAACGTCAAGGATCTGACCGATATCGTCTCCCGCAGCGCCCGTTGTCTGGGGCTAGACATGACGGAAGATGGAGCCATTGAGGTCGCCCGTCGCTCTCGCGGCACGCCGCGGATTGCTAACCGTTTGTTAAGGCGGGTGCGCGACTTTGCCCAGGTGAAATCCGATGGCCGGATCGACGGCCCCATTGCTGCTCGCGCCATGGACATGCTGGATGTCGATAATGAAGGCTTCGACTTCATGGACCGCAAGTTATTGTTGGCTGTGATAGACAAGTTTATGGGGGGCCCGGTGGGTCTCGATAATCTGGCCGCCGCGATCGGGGAAGAGAAAGATACTATCGAAGATGTGTTGGAGCCTTATCTGATCCAGCAAGGGTATCTGCAACGTACACCCAGAGGACGGATTGCGACCACACGAGCCTACGCTCATTTCGGTCTTCAGCGACCAGATGAGAAGTAAAAACAGTCGTTTGAACATGAAACCGCCGTCAAAGGCGGTTTTTTATTATCCGGGCAAAAAAAAGCCCACGGCGGATGCGGTGGGCAAAGACAATTCAGGATGGATGTTCACAGACAGTGAGTGCGTCTGGACACAGACCGGAAAATAAACAGGTGAGCCGTCGCGAGCTCTCAGAGTCGGTTCAGTTGATAGAGCTGAACAAAGGAAAGCTTGTAGTAACGGATGGTTTTAGCAACAAACTTTTTCATCTTCGATTCCAATAGACAGGTTCAAATTGATCGTCGAATACGTACCGTGAACCCGGATTAACCGGCCTGTATCCAAGGGTATGCCCTCACTGCGAGGCGCATTGTAGGAGTTCGAATCGACCCCGGCAAACAAGAAAAATTGCACTTTTCAAATTAGTTTATCTAATGTCTTTATTGATGAAATTGGTTCGCATGAGTATGCATTCTTTGCAGTTTTAAATTGAGTTTTCGAATCAGATTGCCTGACTCGGATAACATGGAAAAAGGCGCGTCATTCACGCTTTTCAAATTAAACCGAGCAGCGGGATGTTAAATTCTTAAATTGATTTAAATCAATGTTTTACGCTTTGTTGTGTTTTGTGATCTGGCTCGCGTCAATAATCGTGAAATAGATTAAAAATGCCTTTCAAAGCCATGTATGGCGGGTCCTTTTACATTGATTTCAATCAAATAAAGGTGATATAAAAACCCGGTCATCATGGGCGAGAATAAATTTAGGCTGATTGTTTTGGAATTGTTAAACATTAGCTTTATTTGTGTTCTCGTATTGCCTTGTTGTTAATGCCAGTGGTTACTGAACGCGTTTTGTTGTGACACGTCCCAATAAGGCTCATTCGCTAACCTCCAACGGAAGCTTTGTGCTTAAAACTTAAAATAGCCGTGCCAATAATCGGTGAGGAAACATCATGATTGCTGAGCATGTGGTAGACCTATCGCGGTTCCAGTTCGCTGCGACGGCCCTTTATCACTTTTTGTTTGTACCCCTGACGCTGGGAATGGCCTTTCTCCTGGCGATCATGGAATCCGTCTATGTGATGACCAACAACACCATCTACCGGGACATGACCAAATTCTGGGGTAAGTTGTTTGGTATCAACTTTGCCTTGGGGGTCACCACAGGTCTGGCCATGGAGTTCCAGTTCGGGACGAACTGGGCTTACTACTCCCATTATGTCGGCGATATCTTCGGGGCCCCGCTGGCTATCGAAGGGCTGATGGCCTTCTTCCTGGAGTCCACCTTCGTCGGTATGTTCTTCTTTGGTTGGGATCGTCTGAGCAAGCATCAGCATCTGGCTGCCACCTGGTTGATGGCGCTGGGTACCAACCTCTCCGCCCTCTGGATCCTGGTCGCCAACGGCTGGATGCAGAACCCGGTCGGTGCCGAGTTCAACTTCGAATCCATGCGGATGGAGATGATGAGCTTCGCTGACGTGGTGCTCAACCCGGTTGCTCAGGTCAAGTTCGTCCACACTGTGGCGGCTGGTTATACCTGTGGCGCCATGTTTGTGCTGGGTATCTCCTCCTACTACCTGCTGAAGAATCGTGATGTGGCGTTTGCCCGTCGCTCCTTCGCCATTGCCGCTGCGTTCGGTATGGCTTCCATCGTGTCCGTTCTGATCCTCGGTGATGAATCCGGTTACGAGACCGGTGAAGTGCAGAAGGTGAAACTGGCCGCTATCGAAGCTGAGTGGGAGACTGAACCTGCTCCGGCTGCCTTTACCCTGTTCGGTATTCCGAATCAGGAAGAGATGCGCACCGACTACGCCATCAAGATCCCCTATGCGCTGGGCATTATCGCGACCCGTTCTCTGGACGGTCAGGTAACCGGTCTGAAGGATCTGAAGAGCGAGCACGAACTGCGCGTTCGTAACGGTATGACCGCTTACGACCTGCTGACCAAGCTGCAATCCGGTGACAAGTCTGACGAGACCCGCGCTCGCTTCGACGAAGTGAAGCAGGATCTGGGCTACGGTCTGCTGCTCAAGCGCTACACCAGCAACGTGACCGATGCTACCGACGAGCAGATCAAGGCTGCCGTGGATGACTCCATCCCGCAGGTACTGCCGCTGTTCTTCGCCTTCCGCATCATGGTTGCCGTCGGCATGCTGATGCTGGTGCTGATTGGTATGGCCTTCTATGACAGTGCCCGTCACCAGATCGGCAAGCGCAAGTGGCTGCTCAAGGGTCTGCTGTGGGGTATCCCGCTGCCGTGGATCGCCATCGAAGCAGGCTGGTTTGTGGCTGAATATGGTCGCCAACCGTGGACCATTGCAGAGGTGTTGCCGACTTCCCTCTCTGCATCCAATTTGCCTGCAGCCGAGATCTGGTTCTCTCTGATCGGTATCTGCCTGTTCTATACCGTACTTCTGGTTATCGAGATGTACCTGATGTTCAAGTATGCCCGTCTTGGCCCCAGCAGCCTGAAGACTGGCAAGTATCACTTTGAACAGCTCAAGGCATAAGGAGAGCGACCATGTTTGATTACGAAACTCTGCGTGTCATCTGGTGGGCTCTGGTCGGCGTACTGCTGATCGGTTTTGCCATCACTGACGGCTTCGACATGGGGGTAGGCGCACTGCTCCCGTTCGTCGGCAAGAAAGATGTCGAGCGCCGCGTGATGCTCAACACCATGGGACCGCACTGGGAAGGTAACCAGGTGTGGCTGGTCACTGCCGGTGGTGCCTTGTTCGCCGCCTGGCCGATGGTGTATGCCGCGACCTTCTCCGGCTTCTACATCGCCATGATCCTGACGCTGATGGCGCTGTTCCTGCGTCCGGTCGGTTTCAAGTACCGCTCCCTGCGTGCTGATGCCAAATGGCGCAGTAACTGGGACTGGGCCTTGTTCGCCGGTAGCGCCGTACCGCCCATCGTCTTTGGTGTGGCCTTTGGCAACCTGCTGCAAGGTGTTCCGTTCGAGTTTAACCAGTTCATGATGTTGACCTATCACGGCAACTTCTTTGGCCTGCTTAACCCGTTCGGCATTCTGGCTGGTCTGGTGAGTCTGTTCATGCTGCTCACTCAGGGCGCAACCTGGTTGATGATGAAGACCGACGGTGAAGTGCTGGCGCGTTCCCGCACTGCCGCCATGATCTGCTCACTGCTGACCCTGGTGCTGTTTGCTGCCGCAGGTTGGTGGGTAAGCGGTATGGAAGGGTATGTCATCGTCAAGGCTGCTGCGACTGACGCGGTATCCAACCCGATGAACAAGGAAGTTGTCCTGCAGGCTGGTGCCTGGATGAACAACTACACCCTCTATCCGTGGATGGTGGCTGCCCCTGTACTGGGCCTGGCCATGAGCCTGCTGACTGCGCTGTTTGCCCGCATGAACATCGGCTGGTTGGCGTTTACCAGCTCTTCGCTGGCGATTGCCGGGGTCATCCTCACTGCCGGTTTCTCCATGTTCCCGTTCGTGATGCCCTCAAGCCTTGAGCCGTCACTGAGCCTGACCATGTGGGATGCTACCGCCTCTTTCAACACCTTGCAGGTGATGACTGTGGCCGCAGCGATCTTCGTACCGATTGTGCTGGGTTACACCATCTGGACTTACATCAAGATGTTTGGCCGGGTAACCAACAAGCACATCGAAGATAACCAACAATCTCTCTATTAAGAGGTGCGCTGACAATGTGGTATTTCACCTGGATCCTGGGACTGTTGCTGGCCTGTGCATTTGGCATCATCAATGCGCTGTGGCTGGAACACACCGAGAACATGGATCGTCAGATCGATGAAAACAAGTGATCGACTCGCCAGGCTCGCCGCTCCACTGGAGCGGCAGCCGTGGCAGGGGTTGATGTTACTCGCGGCGGCCTTGTTGGCCGTCGCTATTTTACAGGCCCCCAATCTGATCGCGGCCAACACCAGCGAGCATGGTCTCTGGCTTGCTCCCTGGCTGATGTGGGCCGTCTGTTGTGGCGTACTTAACGGGCTTGGCTTTCATCTGAAAAGCCTGCCCGGACGTGTGCTGTTCAACCCCTGGCTCGCCTGGCCCAGTTTGTTGTATGGCCTCTGGCTGACACATTCATATTTCCTTTCATAAAAAACGGGGGGAGGCAGGATTTCCCTGTCTCCCCCTGCTTCTTTCCTATTCAGCCCTGCGCTATGATAGCCCCCCATCTGACTGTCGAATGGATCACAGATTGTTATGGGGGAAGTCTTTGAGTTTCCGGTGCGTGTCTACTACGAAGACACCGACGCCGGGGGCATCGTCTACAACGCCAATTATCTCAAGTTTATGGAACGTGCTCGCACCGAGTTTCTTCGTGCCAAAGGGGTCGAACAGGACGTCTGGCTGCAGGAGGGATATGCCTTCGTGGTGAGCCGAACTGAGATCGATTTCCGCTCGGCGGCCCGTTTTAATGAACTATTGAATGTATTAACGCAAGTGATTGAAGTGAAACGCGCATCCCTGCGCTTTTCGCAGCAGATCCTGGCGGCTGATGGACGACTGATTACCCAGGCCATGGTACAGATAGCCTGTGTCAGTCATCCGCAAATGAAACCTGTAGCTATACCTGAAAAAATCAAGGGAGTGCTGTTAAGTGCACGCTGAAATTTCGTTTATTGGCCTGTTTTGGCAAGCCAGCCTGTTGGTAAAACTGGTCATGATGACCCTGATGAGCATGTCTATTGTCTCGTGGGCGCTGATTATCCAGCGTTCAAAGGCGATCAAGGCGGCCAATCTCGCATCGGAACAGTTTGAAGATCGCTTCTGGTCAGGGGTCGATCTCAATCGCCTCTATCAGGAGTCCTCTTCCCGCCGCGATGATATCGAAGGCATGGAAGATATCTTCTACTCCGGCTTCAAGGAGTATGCCCGCTTGCTCAAGGCCGGTGCCCGTGGTCAGGATGCGGTGATGGATGGTACCTACCGCGCCATGCGCGTCTCCCTCTCCCGCGCGGTGGATGACCTGGAATCCAACCTGCCGGTGCTGGCGACCATCGGTTCCATCAGCCCCTATATCGGTCTGTTTGGTACCGTATGGGGGATCATGAACGCCTTTATCGCCCTGGGTCAGGTGCAGCAGGCCACCCTGCAGATGGTGGCACCGGGTATCGCGGAAGCGCTGATCGCTACCGCCATGGGTCTGTTTGCCGCTATCCCGGCGGTTATCTTCTACAACCGCTTCTCCAACAAGGTCGAGCGGCTGGAGAACGCCTATGCCAACTTCATGGACGAGTTCACTACCATTCTGAACCGTCAAATTGCACAGCAGCAGGGTGATCAGTAATGCAAACCTATCAGCGGATCCGGCGCAAAAAGGTGGCCGAGATCAACGTGGTTCCCTATATCGACGTCATGCTGGTGCTGCTTATCATCTTTATGGCGGTCACGCCGGTGATCACGCAAGGGGTCAAGGTGGATCTGCCACAGGCTGAGTCCGAGCAGTTGCCGGAAGATGCCAAGCCGCCCTTCATCGTCAGCGTCAATACCGAAGGCGAGTATGTCATCAAGGCTGGCGAAGCCGATGACGAGCCGGTGCCAAGTGGCACGCCAGAGGCGATGCAGCAATACATCACCGAAAAAGCCATGGGCTATCTGGCGATCAACCAGAATGCCCCCGTGGTGGTCGCGGGTGACAAGGCCGTGCGCTACGAAGAGGTGATCCTGTTGATGGTGGCCCTCAAGAATGCGGGTGTGCCTCAGGTTGGCCTGATGACAGATCCGGTGAACTAACGGAGATGGATGTGAAGCGTGGTATTTCCGGTTATCTCATCGCGTCGTTTCTGCTGCACCTGATCATCGGCATCATCCTGTTTGTCGGGCTCGATTTCAGCAAACCGAAACGACCCGAATCGAAGGGGCAGATCGTCAATGCCGTCATGCTCGATGAGAACTTCCTCAACGAACAGGCCAAGCAGATCCAGCAGCAGAAATCTCAGCCCAAGCCTCAAAAGGTAGAGAAAGAGAAGGATAAGGAAGACACGGATCTCGCCAAGCGCGAGCTGGCTCAGAAACAGGAGCAGCTTCGCATCGCCGAGACCAAGCGCAAGCAGGCCGAAGAGGCGACTCGCAAGGCCGAGGCCGAGAAGCAGAAGAAAGTTGCCGAGCAGAAGCAGGCGGAAGAGAAGGCGCAGAAAGCCGAGGAAGCCCGCAAGCTGGAAGAGCAGAAGGCCAAGAAGGCCGAAGCCGAGCGTAAAGCGGCGGAAGCCGAAAGCAAGGCGTTGGCGCTGAAGAAGAAAAAGGAACAAGAGAAGAAAGAGGCCGAAGAGAAGGCAAAGGCGGCAGAAGCCAAGGCCAAGAAAGCGGAAGCTGACAAGAAGGCCAAAGCCGAAGCCGAGAAGAAAGCCAAGGCAGAAGCAGAGAAAAAAGCCAAAGCCGAGGCCGAGAAGAAGGCCAAGGAAGAGGCTGAGAAAAAGGCAAAAGCTGACGCAGAGAAGAAAGCCAAGGCAGAGGCCGAAAAGCAGGCCAAGATCGCGGCTGAGCGCAAGCGTAAAGCCGCCGAGCAGGCCAAGCTGCAAAAAGAGATGGAAGAGATGATGCAGCAGCAGCTGTCGGCTGAGGCCAATGCCCGCAGTCAGGCGGCATCGGCAGCAGCCCAGGGCGAAGTCGACAAATATGCGGCGCTCATCAAGGCCACTGTTGAGCGGTATATGATTTTGGATCCCACCATGCGGGGCAAAACATGTACTATCGGCGTACGTCTTGCGAGCAGTGGCTTTGTCATATCGGTAGATAACGGCCAGGGTGACCCGGCGGTCTGTCGTTCCGGTAAGGCGGCTGTTCTGAAAGCCAATCAACTGCCTGTGCCCAAGGATCCTGCGGCATTCGAGATGTTGAAGGAATTTAACCTGAAGTTAGAACCTAGTATCTAAGCGTGATAAAACGAGGTTGCTTGCCTCCGGTTGGCAACCTCTCGCCGAGAAAGGAATTTAACCTCTCATCTATATTGGAACCGAGTATTTAAGCCATGATCAGAAAAGTATTTTTTGCTTTGGTTGGCTGTTTGTTGCTGGGCCAGAGTGCCCAGGCGGCCCTGGACATCGTCATCACCGGCGGTATTGATAGCGCACGCCCCATCGCCGTTGCTCCCTTCAAGTGGGAAGGCAACGGACAGTTGCCGCAGGACATCGCGGAAGTGGTCTCCAACGACCTGATGCGTAGCGGCAAGTTCAAGCCGCTGGCCCGTGGCCAGATGCCGCAAACCCCGAGCAGCAGCAGCGAGATCAACTTCGCTCCCTGGGCCTCCCAAGGGGTTGAAGCCGTGGTGGTGGGTTCCATTTCGGCAGTCGGTGACGGCACTTACAAGGTTAACTTCGAGCTGGTCGATGTGCTGAAAGGCCAGCTGGCCAAGGCGCAAGGTGGCGAGAGCAACGGTTACATCCTGGATAGCCGTATGGCGACCATCCCGGGTGCCCAGATGCGCCAGTTTGCCCACCGTATCTCAGATATCGTCTATGAGCGTCTGACTGGCGAGCGCGGTGCCTTCCTGACCCGTCTGGCTTACGTCTCCGTCCAGCAGGGTACCCAGTTCCCTTACCAGCTGCGTATTTCTGATTACGATGGTTACAACGAGAAGACCCTGCTGCGCTCCCGCGAGCCCTTGATGTCTCCGGCCTGGTCGCCGGATGGCAGCAAGCTGGCTTACGTGAGCTTCGAGAACCAGAAGTCCGAAATCTATGTGCAGGATATTTACACTCAGCAGCGCAGCCTGATCACCAGTTTCCGTGGTATCAACGGGGCGCCGGAGTGGTCTCCGGATGGTCGTCGTCTGGCTATCGTTCTCTCCAAAGATGGCTCACCGAACCTCTATGTGGTTGATGTCGCTAGCAAGCAGCTGACCCGGGTTACAACCAGCCGTGTGATCGACACCGAACCCTCCTGGATGCCGGATGGGCAAAATTTGTTGTTCACCTCTGAACGTGGTGGCAAACCCCAGATTTATAGCGTAAATTTGGCGACTGGTATGACTCGCCGGATGACTTGGGAAGGTGAATCCAACCAGGGTGCATCCATTACTCCTGATGGCAAAATCATGGTGATGGTGACCCGTGTTCAGGGACAGTATCGTATTGCCCGTCAGGACATGGAAAACAATGCCCTGTTGGTCCTTACCCAGAGTGCTCTGGATGAGTCGCCAAGTGTGGCTCCCAATGGCAGCATGATCATTTATGCCACCATCTATCAGGGTCGTAAGAGTCTCGCATTGGTGTCGACTGATGGTCGCTTCAAGGCTGTGCTTTCGACCAGTAGCGGTGAAATTCGTGCACCAGCTTGGTCGCCCTTCTTGAATTGATAAAAATCCAATTGTTTTTTGTTTTGTTATAAAGGTTTAAGGAAATAGCATGCAACTCAATAAACTGCTCAAGGGTTTGGCCATCGCACTGCCACTGTTCACCCTGGCCGCTTGTAGTTCTTCTTCTGATTCCGACGCCGCAGGCGCTGAATCAGGTATGACCGACGGCATGGGCGGTGTACAAACCGGCGGCGCCAACGGCATGTTGTCCCCGGAAGAGCAGATGCGTCAGAAGTTCGAAGCACTGCAGCGTGACAACGTAATCTACTTCCCGTTCGACGGTTACGATATCCAGGGTCAGTACGCTGATCTGCTGGATGCCCATGCCAGCTACCTGCGCGAGCGCCCGAGCGTTAAAGTCCTGATCGAAGGTCACGCCGATGAGCGCGGTACTCCGGAGTACAACATCGCCCTGGGCGAGCGTCGTGCCAAGGCTGTTGCCAAGTATCTGCAAACCCTGGGTGTGCAGGCCGAGCAGCTCTCTATCGTCAGCTATGGCGAAGAGAAGCCGCTGGACATGTCTCACACCGAGGATGCCTTTGCCAAAAACCGCCGCGCGGTTCTGGTTTACTAAGGTTTAAACCGAACGAAGTTCGTTTATATGCAAGCGGCCATTTCGATGGCCGTTTTATTTGCACTAAACGCCAAGGTTTGATCCGAATGAAATCTGTATATGCGAGCGACGATGGCGCTGGCCGTTTTATCTGTACTAAACGCTAAGGTTTGATCCGAATGAAATCTGTGTACAAGCAAGCTGTCGTTGCGCTGGCCGTAATGGTTGCTCTGAATGCGCAAGCTGCGGCACCGGTCAGCGATCTGGGCGGTGACTCGGGTGGTGGCGTTGTCCTTAGTGGCAACAACGGTGCCATCGTGCCCACCGGTAGCCTGGAAGATCGGGTTGCCCTGCTGGAGCGCACCCTCAATGCCCGTCTGCGACTGCAAGCTGAATTGCAGCAACAGGTCGACTCCCTGCAAGGGGAGGTCTCCGAACTGCGCGGTCAGCTGGAGCAGCAGACCTACCAGATGGAACAGTCGCAAGAGCGCCAGCGTCAGCTCTACCAGGAGCTCGACAAGGTTGCCAGCAGCCAGCAAGCTGCTCCAGCCGCCCCGGCCCCTGCTACTGCCACACCGGCTGCTGCCGCCAATTACTCAACCAATCAGGATGAGAATCAGGCCTACGACGCAGCGGTCAACATGGTGCTCAAAGAGAAGAACTACGACAAAGCCATTCCGGCTTTCCAGGGCTTTATCAAGCAGTACCCCAATTCGGGCTATGTTCCCAATGCACACTACTGGCTCGGCCAGTTGCTGTTCAACAAGGGTGACAGAGCCGGAGCCTCGGCCCAGTTTTCGACCGTGGCCAACAAATACAGCAAATCCCCCAAGCGAGCCGATGCGCTGCTGAAGCTGGGTATGCTGGCGCAGCTGGATGGCAAGAAGGCGGAAGCCAAATCCTTCTATGAGCAGGTGATCAAGGGCTATCCCAACACCTCGCCAGCCCAGTTGGCCAAACAGAGTCTGGCCAAGCTGTAACATTGCTGTATGTCACTGTTTTCGTAACGCTACTGTAAAAACAGCCTGCATTTGTACGCACAGTGAGCAAACGGATTTAAATTACGAATTTTCTGTTGCACCGGAAATTTAAATCCGTAATATAGGCCGCCGTCAGAGCCGAAGCAGTAATGCAGTCGGAACTGGTCGTGGTGAGGGTCGTTAGCTCAGTCGGTAGAGCAGTTGACTTTTAATCAATTGGTCGCTGGTTCGAATCCAGCACGACCCACCATTTTCTCCACTCGGTGGAGACAGAATTCCCAGGTCGTTTAGCTCAGCTGGGAGAGCACCTCCCTTACAAGGAGGGGGTCACTGGTTCGATCCCAGTAACGACCACCAGTTTGTAGAAAAAA
>NZ_JBFODN010000237.1:0-29549 GCF_040908345.1 Aeromonas sp. R3-1 | reverse complement strand
GCAATCGCGCCCTTGCCGACCCCTTCATAGGCGACAATCTTGACGAACTTGTCGCCCACCATCTTCTTCACTTCGCGGGCGATATAGCAGGCCAGCAGCTCGACCGTGGTGTCGGTGTCGATCATCTCCACCTCGGCGGTGGGGATGGCCAGCTGGAACAGCCCTTGCGGCGCCACATATTTGAAGCCGCAGTGATGCTCGCCAAGCTGGGCATTGGCGCGAGGGCTCAAAGCGAGCTCGGTCAGCGCCACCTTGTCCTCCTCGGTGCCAAGGTAGATATCGCCCCAGCGTTCGGCCCAGTTGAGCTCAAGCTCCTGGTCGCGCTCGCCATCGACATGGATCTCGATGGGAGAGCGGTGGCCGTGGGCGATACGCTGGCAGTTGCCATCGTGCTTTTTCAGGCCATGGCTGTAGTGGTAGAAGGCGCCGGTGATCGCCTCCTGACGCAGGGTCAGGGAGAGATCCTTGATATTGCCCGGCAGCCGTTTGGCCAGTACCGCCAGCAGGTAGCGGGTCACCGACTCTTTATCAACTTGCGGAGCCGGGATAAAGGCAAAGCCCTGGGATGGGCAGCGCAGATGGATGGAGCGACCCGGGCGCAGCAGATCCACTGTGCTTTCGTCACCATCCAGTGTCTCGACGTGGATCAGCGGGCACTCGGTCGGCACCAGCAGCTTGTGGTCCACCTCTTCATCGATGATCGATTTGATCAGCTTCTTTACCCGGCCAAAGTCCAGCAGCATGCTCATTTCGTTGAGCTCACCGCTCATTTCGATATCTACCAGCCAGCTCTCGCCCACCATGCCGCGGCGTTCGCAGAGGTAGCTGGAGTCGATCACGGTCAAATCTCTTACAAATAACTTCATCAGTCAGGCCTTGCTACAGAGAAAGGGCAGTTTTGCGCTATTATGACCCGCGATTATCGGCAAAGGAACTGGAACCCCCCATGAACAAACTGCTTATCAAGAATGCCACCTTGGTCAACGAAGGCCGTATCTATGCCTCCGATGTGTTGATCGAGGGGGAACGGATTGCCCGCATCGCCCCGGATATCGAGGCGCCCGATGCGCTGGTTATCGATGCCGCAGGTCGCCATCTCATCCCCGGAATGATCGATGATCAGGTCCACTTCCGGGAGCCGGGATTGACCCACAAGGGGACTATCGCCAGCGAATCCCGCGCCGCCGTCGCCGGTGGCACCACCAGTTTCATGGAAATGCCCAACGTCAATCCCCAGACCACCACCCTCGACGCCCTCGAAGCCAAATACCAGATCGCCGCCAACTCCTCCGTCGCCAACTACAGCTTCTATCTCGGCGCCACCAACGACAACCTTGAAGAGATCAAGCGTCTCGACCCCAAGCAATCCTGCGGGGTCAAGGTGTTTATGGGCTCCTCGACCGGCAACATGCTGGTGGACAATCAGGAGACCCTGGCGGCCATCTTCCGCGAGAGCCCGGTGATGATCGTGACCCACTGCGAAGACACCCCGACCATCGCCAAGGCGGAAGAGGCAGCACGGGCCAAGTGGGGCGAGAATGTGCCGATGGGCGAGCACGGCCGCATTCGCAGCGACGAAGCGTGCTACAAATCCTCCAGCATGGCGGTGGCGTTGGCCAAGCAGTACGGTGCCAAGCTGCACGTGCTGCATCTGACCTCGGCCAAGGAGCTGTCGCTGTTTACCGCCAGCCACGACCTGAGCGAGCTGAAGGACAAGAACATCACCGCCGAGGTGTGTGTTCACCACCTCTTCTTCAATGAAGCCGATTACGAGACCCAGGGCAGCCTGATCAAGTGCAACCCTGCGGTGAAGAGTGCCGCCGACCAGCAGGCACTGCTGGATGCGGTACGCAACGACGTGCTCGACATCATCGCCACCGACCACGCGCCCCACACCTGGGAAGAGAAGCAGAACAGCTACTTCAAGGCGCCGTCCGGTGTGCCGCTGGTGCAGCACTCTTTGCAGGCGCTGCTGGAGCTCTACCACAACGGCGTGTTTACCCTGGAGACCATCGTCAAGAAGACCTCCCACGCGGTAGCCGAGCGCTTCCAGGTGCAGGATCGCGGTTATATCCGCGAGGGGTATTTCGCCGATCTGGTGCTGCTGGATCTGGGCAAGCCCTATGTGGTCAACGATGACAACATCCTCTACCACTGTGGCTGGTCGCCCTTCAACGGCTACCGCTTCCACAGCACGGTGGAGATGACGCTGGTGAACGGCCAGATCGCCTGGCAAAACGGGCAGGTGACTGACCAGATCCTGGGCAAGCGGCTGACCTTTAACCGCTGATTGTTCGTAAAGCAGGCGAACGCACCGTGGCCGAGGAATTGACGGTGTTTCCCTGTTGACAGGGCAGGGTCATCTCCATAAACTCTGCCCCCGTCAGCCGAGCTGACTCCGTCGGTGTGTAGCGCAGCCAGGTAGCGCATCTGCATGGGGTGTAGAGGGTCGGAGGTTCGAATCCTCTCACACCGACCAAATTCCCCGGAAAAGGCCTTGTCAAACGACAAGGCCTTTTCTTTTGCCTGCAATTTGCCGCACAGGCGCGAAGCCAGTGGTGATGGCTTGCGTGAGCAGATTGTGGAGCCACCGCGCTTTATGGTGTAGTAACAACTCTGTTGCTCATTTGCCTGTCGAGGCCTCTCGTGTCTGCATCCGTATCTAAACCCTGTTGTCTGCTGATGCTCACCCTGCTGCTGGTGGGCTGCGCCACCCCTTACGAGAGTGAAAAGTCATTCTGGAACGGCCAGACCGGTTTCTCCCAGACCCGGCTTGGCCCGGACAAGTGGCAACTGGAGTTTGTCGGCAACGATCTGGTGGACAGGGAGACCGCCCGCAAATATGTGCTCAAGCGGGCAGGGGAGCTGGCATTGGCAGAGGGTTACTCCTGGCTCAAGGTCGATGAGCTGACCATTAACCGTGATGCCGTCAGGGTGACCCCATCACGGCCGATCTTCGGCTTTGACGAGGATGAACCGGATCTCTTTATGGCCCAGATGCAGGTGCAGCATACCATCTCGGCGCTGCTCACTTTTCGCCTGTTGCCACGGGCACTCGATGAGCGAACTCTGAATGCGAAATATCTCGCCGAAATCAAAATAAACGGTGATTAATATTGGTGGTTTGCAAGATCCATATCACATACACCTAATGGCAGGATAAAATTCTGGATAAAGCCTCTAGATTTACCCCCTGCTTTTAGGCATTCTCCCAGCATACCAGCCGCCAGGAATCAACGGCTCGGATCACAAAAACGGACTGTAGTGGCTCCCACGCCACTGTTTACGGCTTGCACCAATCAAAACCGGGACTCCCCCATGAAAATGAATAAACTGACGGTCGCCATCCTCATCTCCATGATGTTTGGCATCCTCACCGGCCAGGGCTATCGGATGTTTGCCGCAGATCAGGCTGCGGATTTCGCCAATAACATCACGATCCTGACCGATATCTTCCTGCGACTGATCAAGATGATCATCGCTCCCTTGGTCTTCACTACCCTGGTGGTCGGTATCGCCAAGATGGGCGACACCCGCACCGTGGGTCGTATCGGTGCCAAGACCCTCGGCTGGTTCATGCTGGCCTCCCTGATGTCCCTGAGCCTGGGTCTGGTGATGGTGACCCTGATGCAGCCGGGTGTGGGTCTCTCGCTCTCCCTGCCCAATGACACCGCCAGCTCGGGCATTGCTGCCGGTGCCATTACCCTGAAAGATTTTGTGACCCACGCCATCCCCAAGAGTGTGGTCGAGGCGATGGCCACCAACGAGATCCTGCAGATCGTGGTCTTCTCCCTCTTCTTCGGTCTGGCTGCCGCCGCGCTCGGCGATCTGGCCAAGCCGGTAGTGGTGCTGATGGCCAGCGCTGCCGAGATCATGCTGAAAGTGACCGGCTATGTGATGAACTTTGCGCCGTTCGCGGTGTTTGGCGCCATCGCCGCCATGGTGGCCAAAGAGGGGCTGGGTATTCTGGTTACCTACGGCAGCTTTATGGCCCAGTTCTATATTGCGCTGGCCTGTCTCTGGCTGCTGCTGATCGCCATGGGCAGCGTCTTCCTGCGTGGTCGCGTCATCAAGCTGTTGGCGATGATCCGCGAACCCATCCTGCTGGCCTTCTCGACCGCCAGCTCCGAAGCGGCCTATCCGAAGACCCTGGATCGTCTGGAGAAGTTCGGTTGTGACAAGCGCATTGCCAGCTTCGTGTTGCCGATGGGTTACTCCTTCAACCTCGACGGCTCCATGATGTACTGCACCTTCGCGGTGATGTTCATCGCCCAGGCGTATGGCATCGAGCTCTCCATGGCCCAGCAGATCACCATGCTGCTGCTGCTGATGGTCACCTCCAAGGGGATGGCCGGGGTACCGCGCGCCTCTCTGGTGGTGATTGCCGCCACCCTGAACCAGTTCCATATTCCGGAAGCGGGTATCCTGCTGCTGCTGGGGATCGACCACTTCCTCGACATGGGCCGCTCTGCCACCAACGTGCTGGGCAACGCCATCGCCGCTAGCGTGGTGGCCAAGACCGAAGACAGTCTGGGTGAAACCGTCGCGCTGGGCGAGAGTGAGCCAGCCAAAGCCTGATCACAACGCCATGAAAAATAAACAACAACGGCCCGCCAATGCGGGCCGTTGTTGTTTATGGCTCGTCTACACTGCTAGATAGTTTTCATCTGGAGTGTACGGTTATGAACATTGCTCGTCGGCTTCAACTGATAGCGCTGCTGGTTATGCTGGCGCTTGTTTTCCTCAGCTGGTTCAGTATCAACCGCCTTGGGGCTGGCAATCGAGACTTGAGCTATGTGACGGACAATACGGTGCCCAGTATTGCGCTGATCAAGGAGGTGCAGGCTGCGTTTTATGAGCTGCACTCCCGAGTGCAAAGTCACATTCTCAATACCGATGATGGCAAGATGCAGCAGATAGAAGCCGATATTGCCGAGCATCGCAAACAGATCAATTCGCAACTGGAGAAATATAAAGCAGAGATGCTCTCCAATGACGAAGACCGACGCCTGACCGACGATGATCAACGCATTATCGCGCAATATTATCAGGAGATAGACAAGGTTCTGCAGCTCTCCCACCAAAACAAAAACGACGAAGCGCGAGACATGCTGGCAGGAGAAGCTTCCAGACTGTTCCATCAGTTTGCCAAGGCAATCGAGCTTCACGTCAACTTCAATATGGATTTGGGACTGGCGCTCAAGAAGCAGGGCCAGGAGAACTACGACAGCAGCCTGCAAACCCTGTTGTTTATCGCCGGTGGTGCCACCGTACTGACGATGGGGCTGTTTGTCTGGTTGTTCAATCAGGTGGCCAATCCCCTTCGCACCGCCATGGACACCCTGACCCGGATCCAGCGTGACCTCAACTTTACCCTGAGAGCAGATGTGAAACAGCAGGATGAGATTGGCCTGACCCTCAATGCGGTCAACCGGCTGCTCGATACGCTGCAACAGACATTTACCGAATTTTCCGTAGGCAGCTTGCAGATCAAGAGCACCGCCGAATCCCTCTCTCAGGCAGCGCAACACCTGGCCAGCTCGGCTAATCAGGCCAATGATGCCACCAGTCTGATAGCCGCCGGTGTGGAAGAGATGACGGTCAGCATTACAGATATCTCCCAGCGCACTCAGGAGACGAGCCGCATCACCAACGAGTCGGGGCAACTGGCGACCGAAGGGGGCCGGACCATCGAGCGCACCGTTCATGCCATCAACGAGATCGCCGACTCCATTCGGCAGGCCTCGGCCGAGGTCATTGCGCTGGGTGAGGGCATTTCGCGCATTGGCGGTGTGGTCAACGTGATCCGTGATGTGGCGGGGCAGACCAACTTGCTGGCCTTGAACGCGGCCATTGAAGCGGCGAGGGCCGGGGAGTCCGGCCGTGGCTTTGCGGTGGTGGCGGATGAGGTGCGCAAACTGGCAGAGCGGACGGCGCAATCCACCCAGGAGATCTCCGCCACGGTAGAGGCGATCCAGCAGGAGTCGAACAATACGGTCTCCCGCATGCATCTGGTGGAGGAGAAGGTGAGCCAGGGGGTCACCATGGCGACCGAGAGTGGCGCCATTATTGCCGAAATCCGCAGTGCGTCGCACCGGGTGATGGAGCAGGTGGGCGAGATCACCAATGCCATCCGCGAGCAGAGCTCGGCCGCCGAGTCGATTGCTCATCAGGTGGAGCAGATAGCTCAGGTCGTGCAGCAAACCAGCAGCACAGCAGAGGAGACCTCTGCCGCAGCCGAGGAGCTCAATGTCACCACCGAGAGCATCCACCAGCAGATATCCCGCTATCGCATTCAGTAACGCCGACGGTTGTTATCCATCCGCTATCCCCGCCAGCCAGCTGGCGGGGATTTTTTTATATGGCTTGCTTAGAAGCCTGAGCCCGGTTGCTGCAAAAATGCCGCCTCTTCCGGTGTGCTGGTGCGACCCAGAATGTCGTTGCGGTGGGGGAAGCGGCCAAAGCGTTCGATGATCACCTGATGGCGGCGGGCAAAGTCGGCAAATCCGGCAAACGTTGCTTGCGCCGGTGTGCCAGCCTGCTCGGCAGCGAGTGCCTCGAACAGGGACACGCTTCGGACTTGTTGTTCGCGGGATTCGGCATGCTCTAGCGGCAGATAGAAGAAGACCCGCTCCAGTGGCGAGAGGGATTTGTCAGCCCCGATGGACAGCCCTTTCAGGCAGAGATCCCTTGCCAGCGGATCCTGGGCAAAGGCCGCAGGCGTGCCGCGATGGATATTGCGGGGCAGCTGGTCAAGCAGCAGGATCAGCGCCAGCCTGCCGTGGTGCAGATCGGCCCAGTCGGCCAGCTCCCCGTTGGCGGCCGCCTCTGCTTGCGCGCCAAATTGCTTGGCCAGCAGGGCATCCGTTTCGCTGCTTTTCCCCCACCAGAGAGGGGCTTGCCGTGTGGCCCGCAGGACATCATCGGCTTCGTCGCCAAACCAGAAATCGAGCAGAGGTTGCCAGGGTTGCATGGGAACTCCTTGAGGTGATTCAGAGGGAACCAGGAACAAATGGCTCAGGGGTGCTGCCGAAACGGCGGCTTCTCGTTACACTGTGCCATCTTTTGCCCGAAAGGCGTAACCCCCCGATGGCGAGCGCCGGATTTTTGGCTCGGCCGATGATGGCCTGCGATCGCCATGAGGTGGTCCTGTTGACCCTGATGGTTATCGGGACTTACACCTCTCTCCCGGGGTTGTTATCACTGATATAAGGAATCTTTGATATGGCCGGGACCAGTTTGTTGGCCCTGCTCGACGATATCGCCAGCGTGCTTGATGACGTGGCGCTGATGACCAAGGTCGTGGTGAACAAGAGCGAGACATTTTTCGGGAAGACGTTTCTCACTGATATAAGGGATCTTTGATATGGCTGGAACCAGTTTGTTGGCCCTGCTCGACGATATCGCCAGCGTGCTTGATGACGTGGCACTGATGACCAAGATGGCGGCGAAGAAGACTGCCGGGGTGTTGGGGGATGATCTGGCCCTCAACGCGGAGCAGGTTTCCGGGGTGCGCGCCGAGCGGGAGTTGCCGGTGGTGTGGGCGGTGGCCAAGGGCTCATTTCGCAACAAGCTGATTCTGGTGCCCGCCGCCATCGCCATCAGTGCGCTGGTGCCCTGGCTTATCACGCCACTCTTGATGCTGGGAGGCGCCTACCTCTGCTTTGAGGGGGCCGAGAAGCTGGCCCACAAGTTCCTGCCCCATGAAGTGAGCGAGGGTGAGGCACATACAGCCCCCATTCCCGATGATCTGGTAGCCTTCGAGCAGCAGAAGGTAAAAGGGGCGATTCGCACCGATTTTATTCTCTCTGCCGAGATCATCGTCATCGCCCTTGGCACGGTACAGGGAGCAAGCCTCGCGCTGCAGCTCTCGGTAGTGGCAGGTATCGCCCTGCTGATGACCATCGGGGTCTACGGGTTGGTGGGGCTGATCGTCAAGCTCGATGACATCGGTCTGCATCTGCTGCAAAAGCCTGATGGCAGCGCCCTGCGCCGCGCGGTGGGGCAGGGACTGCTGGTGACTGCGCCCCGTCTGATGCACCTGCTGGCACTGGTCGGCACCATCGCCATGTTCATGGTGGGCGGCGGCATTCTGGTGCATGGCTGGCCCTTTGCCCATCACCTGATTGAAGGTGCAGCCGCTGTTGTTGCCACCCTGCCCACAGTGGGGGCCGTACTGGCGGCGGTGACGCCGACCCTGCTCAACGCCGTGGCTGGTGTGGTGGCGGGTCTGCTGCTGGTTGCTGTGATGACGCTGGTGAGCCGTCTTGCCCCGGCCAAGGTATAAGCGAGCTTGCGGGCCATTTTCTCTTTTTTCCTCTCTTCATTTTTTGGCCAGCGGGACGCTCGGTCTCTGACTTGCTGCCCGCAGGTCTGCTGCGCCTCCCGATAAAGGCCTTTGCGAGAAGTTATGTATCAACAACAGTGGAATAACGACCATATCTACCCGGGCCTCGACAGCACCGAGCTGGAAGCGGACATGCGCGCAGCCCGCCACGCGCTGGAAGAGCTGGCCAGCTATATGGCGGGTCTGGACGGGGTGCGCGGCGATGACGCTGCGCTGCTGGATTTCTTGCGGGAAGTGCGGCTGCGCGCCCATGATATTCGCCATATCGGCTGGAACGTCGCCATTCTGGCCGCCTGCCGCGGCAGTCAGGATGCGCGGGATCCGCAGGCCAAACAGCTGGCGTCCCGTGCCCGCGCCCTCAACGCCGATCTGTTCAAGACCCTGGCGCCGGTGGAAGATCTGATGCTGGCGTTACCGGAAGAGAAATTCGCCGCGCTGATGGCGGATCCGCTGCTCGGCGAGGAGGCGTACCGCCTGCGCCACGAGCGTCGTTTGCAGGATCAGCGCTTGCCGGTGGCGGCGGAGCAGCTGGTGATCGGTCTGGGCACCGATGGTCTGCACGCCTGGGGCAACCTCTACAACGATCTGGTGGGCAAGATCCGGCTGGTGATCGATGGCCGCGAGATGGGGCTGGCCGAGGCGAGCAATCTGCTCTCCAGCCCGATACGTGCGCTGCGTTTAGAAGCCTTTGATGCCATCAGCGCCGGTTGGGAAGGGGAGCAGGAGACGGTTGCCGCTATCCTCAATGCCCTCAACGGCTGGCGGCTGGAACTGGCCCGTCAGCGCGGTAAAACCCGTGTGCTCGATGCGCTGGATCTCTCCTGCCACCAGAGCCATATCGAGCGCGCCACCCTCGATGCCCTGATGAGCGAAACCTGGCGAGCCCGTGGGTTGGGTCAGCGGGCGCTGGGGCTGATGGCTGAACGGCTCGGACTCGACGATTTGGGGCCGGAGGATCTCTTTGCGCCGCCGCCAGCTTCCAGCAGCCGTGACATTTCTTTTGATGAGGCGATCGAGTTGATTGCCGATGCCTTTAGCCGTTTCGATCCCGAGATGGGGGCGTTTGCCCGCATGATGGCCGAGAAGGGGTGGATTGATGCGGCGCCCACGCCAAATCGCCGCACCGGCGCCTACTGCACCAAGTTTGCCGAACCGGTCGAACCGCGGGTCTTCGTTACCTATGCCGGCACCATGGATAACGTCATTACCCTGGCCCATGAGCTGGGCCACGCCTGGCACAACTGGGTGATCCGCGATCTGCCGATGAGTCAGCGCAGCTACCCCATGACGCTGGCGGAGACCGCCTCCATCTTCGCCGAAACCCTGGTGCGCAGCGCCCTGTTCGAGCAGGCGCAAAGCCCGGAAGAGCAGCTGGCCATCGCCTGGGCCGAGGCCGACGGCGCGGCCACCTTCCTGGTCAATATCCCGGCTCGCTTCGATTTCGAGCAGGCTTTGGTGGCCGAGCGGGCGCAGGGTTATGTGTCGGCAGAGCGGCTCAAGGCGTTGACTGACGAGGCGTGGGGACGCTGGTATGAGGGGAGCCTGACCCGCTATCACCCCATGTTCTGGGCGGCCAAGGCGCACTTCTCCATTGCGGGGCTGGGCTTTTACAACTACCCCTATCTGTTCGGTTATCTGTTCAGCCTCGGGGTCTATCAGCAGTTGATGAGCCGCAAGGCGGCGGGGGAAGAGGGCGTGGCCGAGGCGTATCGCGCCTTGTTGCGCGATACCGGCCGGATGAGCGCCGAAGATCTGGTAGCCAAGCATCTGGGGCAGGATATCCGTGAGGCCGCCTTCTGGCAGGGGAGTCTGGCACAAGTAGCGCAGGCGGTAGAACGCTTCGCGCAGTTGCCTGCCTGATTGGGTCAGCGGTGATATGAACAACAGGCCCCCGGACAGTCTCGCTGTCCGGGGGCCTGTTTGTTATGCCTGCTTTTGTTGCGGTTTGATGGGACCAACGAACAGGGGACGGGTCTGGTGAGTCAGATCCGGCTGATAGCCGTTGAAGAAGAGGTTGAGCAGCACCGAACTGATGGTGGCCAGCAGGATACCGCTATGAAAAAGCGGTTGTAGCTGCGCCGGAAGCTGTTGGAAAAAATTCCCGGAGACCGTCGGGATCATGCCAATTCCGAGACTGATGGCGACGATATAGAGGTTGTGACGGTTGCTGTTGTAATCGGTGCGCGCCAGGATGCGAATACCGGTGGCCAGCACCATACCGAACATGACGATACCGGCGCCCCCCAGTACGAAGGGCGGTATGGAGGCGACCAGCACCGACATCTTGGGGATGAGGCCAAAGGCGAGCAGGATCCCCCCCGACATCACGCAGACCCAGCGACTAGATACTCCGGTCACGCTCACCAGACCGATATTCTGGGAGAACGAGGTGTGGGGGAAGCTGTTGAATATCCCACCAATAATGGTGCCGATGCCATCCACCCGCAGCCCGCGCACGATATCACCGCGCCTGGCCGGATGGCCGACGATGTCGCCAAGGGCCAGAAACATCCCCATGGATTCGATAAAGGTGATGAGCATGATCACCGTCAGAGTGGCGATGGAGATGGGATCGAAGGTGGGCCAGCCGAAGGCGAACGGCACTATGGGGGCAAACCAGGCTGCCTCGCCGAGGCCATCGAGGCTTACTTCGCCCATGGCGATGGCCACCACGAAACCGAAGATGATCCCGAGCAGCACCGAGATATTGCTGAAAAAGCCCTTGGTGAAGCGGGTCACCAGTAGGATAAAGACGAGCACCAGAAAGCTGGTGCCGATATAGCGCAGGCTGCCATATTCCGGATTACCCTTGCCCCCCGCCATCCAGTCGATCCCCACCTGCATGATGCTGATCCCGATGGAGGTGATAACCACCCCGGTCACTACGGTGGGGAAGAGCGGCATCAGCCGACCTATCAGCGGCACCAGCAGGGTCGAGATGATACCGGCGGCGATGGTGGCGCCGAAGATGCCCGTCAGCCCCAGATCCGGGTTGGCTCCGATGGCCAGCATGGGCATCACGGCGGCAAAGGTGACCGACATGATGACCGGCAGCCGGATCCCGGCAAAGCGGCCAATCCCGACACATTGCAGCAGGGTGACGATGCCGCAGCAGAAGAGATCCGAACTGATAAGGTAGGAGATCTGCTCCTTGGGCAGCCCCAGACTGCCGCCAATCACCAGTGGCACCGCCACGGCGCCGGCGTACATCACCAGCACATGTTGCAGGCCCAGGGTAAAGAGTTGGCCCATGGGGAGCATGCGCTCCACTTCATCCACCGGGCGCTTGCGCGCATCCGGTCGGGGGGAGGGGGGATTGGTCTCGTTCATGAACAGATCACTCCTTGAAGCCCGCGCAACTGCTACAGGCAAGATAGTGAAAGCCGCAGCTTTCCCGGTCATTGATCTCGTGTATTGACAGAGGTGCCAGATCCCTCGGCAGTAGTGAGAGGGATCCGGTGCTGCACGGG
The DNA here is from genome assembly GCF_040908345.1 of Aeromonas sp. R3-1. Taxonomy (NCBI): domain Bacteria; kingdom Pseudomonadati; phylum Pseudomonadota; class Gammaproteobacteria; order Aeromonadales; family Aeromonadaceae; genus Aeromonas; species Aeromonas sp. R3-1. Next base: position 17,732 of record NZ_JBFODN010000237.1, on the reverse strand, counting down.
TCAGTGCACAAAACATGCACAACGCCGCTCACGAGAGAAAACGTTTGGCGATAACGCCTTGTTTTTGCGGGATGAGTCACATACCGGCCAGATAAGTGTCCGGTTGCTGGCAGGGGAAGGAAGTGAGGGCATCTCAGATTGGTAAGGGGTTTATCATTATTGGTCTGGCGATCTCACTTTGATAGCCGGGCACCATAACGTTGCTAGCAATGCGCCCCTCTGCATGTGACGGCGCTCGCGGGCCGCAGGGCGCAATCGGGGGCGGGGGCGTGATCCAAAGCAAGAAAGTTGGATGTTTTGGTGGCGCACGGGGCCGCCGCTGGGGTAGTTTCGATAAAACCGACACAGATCCTGAGGTCTTATCCATGATCATCTATCTGCATGGCTTTGATGCCACCAGCCCAGGCAATCACGAGAAAGTGCTGCAGTTGCAGTTTATTGATGATGATGTGCGTTTCGTGCACTACAGCACGGTTCACCCCCGTCATGATATGAGCCATCTGCTCAAGGAAGTGAAAAAACAGCTCGATATGAGTACCGATCCCAAACCGCTGATCTGCGGCGTGGGTCTTGGTGGCTACTGGAGCGAGCGGATCGGCTTTCTGTGCGGCATTCGCCAGGTGATCTTCAACCCCAACCTCCATCCGGAAGAGAACATGCAGGGCAAGATCGACCGGCCGGAAGAATATGACGATATCGGTACCAAGTGTGTAACTGAATTTCGTAAGAAAAATTCAGGAAACTGCCTGTGCATCCTTTCCGTTCAGGATGAAGTGCGCGATAATCGGGACACTGAACGTGAATTGAAGAACTATTACGACATCGTGTGGGATGAGCGCGAGACTCATAAGTTCAAAAATATCTCGCATCATCTGCAGCGGATGAAGGCCTTCAAAGAAGCCTGATCCATCACGTCGACCGATTTCGTTTTAGGGAGCCAATGGCTCCCTTTCGTTTTGAGGAACCGAGGAAAATCATCATGATGAATATTGTCGTTGTAGGCGGCGGCGCCGGTGGCCTGGAGCTGGCCACCAGTCTGGGTCGCAAGCTTGGCAAGAAGAACAAGGCCAAGATCACTCTGGTCGATCGCAACCGCACCCACCTGTGGAAACCCCTGCTGCACGAAGTAGCCACCGGCTCCATGGATGCGGGCATCGATGCCCTGAGCTACCAATCTCACGCCAAGAACCACGGTTTCGACTTCCAGCTCGGCACCCTGACTGACATCAAGCGTGACGATAAACGCATCGTGTTGGCCCCGATCCACGACGACAATGGCGACATCGTGGTCAACGAGCGCGAGCTGCCCTACGACTATCTGGTGATGGCCATCGGTTCTGTCTCCAACGACTTCAACACCAAGGGCATCAAGGATAACTGTATTTTCCTCGATAGCCCCTCCCAGGCGCACCGTTTCCACAACAGCATGATGAACCGCTTCTTGCAGTTCGCCACCGAATATAAGCCGGGCGATAAGGTGAAGATTGCCATCGTCGGCGGCGGCGCCACCGGCGTCGAGCTCTCTGCCGAGCTCTACAACGCGGTCGAGCAGCTCTACGCCTACGGCTTCAAGAACCTCACCACCGACAGCCTGAAGGTGACCCTGGTGGAAGCGGGCCCGCGCATTCTGCCGGCTCTGCCGGAGCGCATCAGTGGCGCCGCCCATCAGGAGCTGGTCAAGCTGGGTGTGGACGTGCGTACCGCCACCATGATCACCGAAGCGACCAGCGACGGTCTGCACACCAAGGATGGCGAGCTGATTGAAGCGGATCTGATGGTGTGGGCGGCCGGTATCAAGGCACCTGACTTCATGAAGGATATCGCCGGTCTTGAGACCAACCGCATCAACCAGCTGGTGGTGAAAGAGACCCTGCAGACTACCCGTGACGAGAACATCTTCGTCATCGGTGACTGCGCCGCCTGCCCGCAGCCGGATGGCAAGTTCGTGCCGCCGCGCGCCCAGTCTGCCCACCAGATGGCCAGCCAAGCGTTCAAGAACATCCTGGCCAAGATGAACGGCGGCGAGATGAAGCCCTACCTCTACCACGACCACGGTTCGCTGGTGTCCCTCAGCCGCTTCTCCACCGTGGGTAGCCTGATGGGCAACCTGATGCGCGGCTCCATGATGGTGGAGGGCTACATTGCCCGTCTGGTTTACATCTCCCTCTACCGGATGCACCAGATCGCCCTGCACGGCTACGTCAAGACCGGCCTCATCATGCTGGTGGGTCGCATCAACCGGGTACTGCGCCCGACCCTGAAGCTGCACTAAGCCGGGATTTGGCAACATGTTGAATACCAAAAGGAGAGGCGATGGCCTCTCCTTTTTTATGGGCGCAGATCAGGAAAGAGAGCGTTACTTGCCCAGATAGGTGCGGTCGAAGAAGGTATTGACCCAGTGGGGGCGGTAGATGGCCAGCACCGTCATCGCCATGCCGTTGAGCAGGGCTTCGGGAAACAGCAGCAGTGGCCAGATGGAGAGGTAATCCGCCGTGATGGTGTGCCAGGGGTAGCTGTGACTTAGCCCCATCAGCAATGCGCTGGCGGCCACCTTGACCGAGATGGTGATGGCGCCGCCGAGAAAGGCGGCCACGAAGATATAGACAAAGAGATGGCGCGGCAGCCAGGCCCAGCTGGCCAGAAACAGCAGCCAGCTGGTGGCCACCGGCAGGGCGATGCCAACCAGCGCTTGCCAGCCAAAATCGGCCAGATTGGTGACGCCGAAGTAACCGAGCACCAGCAGGGTCAGGCAGGGGGCGAGCAATGCCAGCCGCCAGCCCAGCAGCAGGGTGAGGGAGGTTAGCCCGAGAAAATGGACCTCCAGTCCCTCATGCAGACCGGCCCTTAGATACCAGAGCGGCACCAGCGCGATGGCACTGCCCAGCAGCAGGTGCTGATAGAGGGGGTTGTCATGGAGGGTCTGCCACAGGGAGCGGCGCAGGCTGAAGGCCAGCAGTACCAGCCAGATCAGGAGGGCGGCGAGTTGTCCTTCACTCATCTTGTCGTCCATTCATGCAGTAGAGTCCGGGCGGCCTTCCCGACCGCCCCATAGCAGAGCAGGCTGACGAATCAGCCTGCTTTTACCATCAATATTTGACGTTGTTGTGGTACTTGCCGAGGATGCCCTTGACCCGTTCCATGGTCTCCTTGCTGGGGGGCTTGATCCCGCTCAGCTCGTACGGGTCGCCCAGTACGTCCCACTTGTGTTTGCCGAGCTCATGGTAGGGGAGCAGCTCCACCTTCTCCACGCTATCGCCCAGCTCGGCGATAAACTGGCCCAGCCCTTCGGCGCTCTCGTTGTCGTCGCTCCAGGTCGGTACCACCACGTAGCGGATCCACATGGTCTTGCCTTTGGCTGCCAGATAGCGGGCAAACTCCAGAGTGTATCTGTTGCTGACATGGGTCAGCGGAATGTGTTTCTCGTCATTGATCTGTTTGATGTCGAGCAGCACCAGATCGGTCTGTTCGAGCAGCTTGTCCACCTGTTCGTCGAGATGACGGACGAAGCCGTTGGTGTCGAGACAGGTGTGGATCCCTTTCTCTTTGCAGGCGGTAAAGAGTTCGGTAATGAAAGCCGGTTGCAGCATGGCTTCACCGCCGGACGCTGTCACGCCACCGCCGGAGGCATTCATGAAGTGGCGATAGCTGGTGATGTCACTCATCAACTCCGGTACGGTCACTTCGCGGCCACCTTCGGTATCCCAGGTATCGCGGTTGTGGCAGTACTTGCAGCGCATCAGGCAGCCTTGCATGAATACGATAAAGCGTATTCCCGGGCCATCGACAGTGCCGCAGGTTTCGACGGAATGGATCCGGCCAACGGTGCCGTGAGCTCCGGCTGGCTGGCTGATTTCAACGGCAGGGATCCGATTAATGACAGACATAAACAACTCCAACGATTCGAGCAGGCCGTTATTTTATTACATAAACCCCTATTGATCCTACACCTTTAGTCCGGCGCCCGGCTGCCAAGCAGCTGCTCCAGTCCCTTGACGGTGAGCGGCCGACTGGTGAGAAACCCTTGATAATGCTGGCATCCCAGCGCTTTGAGGATGGCCAGCTGCGCCTCCTCTTCCACCCCTTCGGCGGTGACGGTAAAACGGAAGACCTGGGCCAGATCGAGTATCGCCTTGACGATGGCTCTGTCCTGTTCGCTGTGTACAAGGGTCTGAATGAAGCTTCTGTCCAGCTTCACCTCGTCGGCGGGCAGATCCCGCAGATAGGCCAGCGACGAGTAGCCGGTGCCGAAGTCATCGATGGAGATGAGGATGCCGAGCTCCTTGAGCTGGCGCATTCTGGCGATACTCTCCTGCCGATTCTCCAAGACTACCGATTCGGTCACCTCCAGCAGCAGGCGGGAGGGGGGCACACCGGTATCGCGCAAGATGTACTCCACCTGTTGTACGAAGCCCTGGGTGTGGAACTGGCGGGCACTGACGTTGACCGACAGATGGGGGATCTGCAGGCCACGGTTGAGCCAGAAGCTGTATTGGGCGCAGGCGGTCTTCATCACCCAGTAGCCGATTTCGAGGATCAGGCTGGTCTCTTCGGCGATGGGGATAAACTCCCCGGGTGGCACCATGGTGCCGTCGCTGCGCTGCCANGCAGCAGCGCCTCGATACCCGACAGCGAGCCATTGTCGACCCGGTATTGCGGTTGATAGTGGAGTTGCAGCTCGTGATGACGCAGGGCATCACGCAGTTCATTGGTGAGGGTCAGCCGGTTCTTCTCATGCTGGGCCATCGCCTCGGTAAAGAAGACGTAGTGGCCCTGACCGGCGCGCTTGGCCATGTGGGTTGCGGTGTCGGCCTGTTGCATCAGGACCAGATGATCCGTCTCGTTGCCGGAGAAGAGGCTGATCCCCACCGAGGCGCTGCAGTGCAGTTTGTGATCGCCGATGTCGAACGGGGTGCGAAACAGCCCCATCAGCTCGCGGGCGAAGTGCTCTGCCAGAATTTTGGCGGTGACTTCCCCTTGTCCCAGCTGGGTAAAGAGCAGGGCAAACTCGTCCCCCGAGATGCGCGCTTGTACCAGATTGTCCTGGGGCAGCTCCCTGAAACGCTGCACCACGGCCTGCAGCAGCAGATCGCCGCAGGCATGACCGAGGGAGTCGTTGATCGACTTGAAGTTGTCGAGATCGACTAGCAGCAGGGCGCCCCACTGGCCGTTGGAAGCGCTCAGGGTCTGCTGCAAAATATGGTTGAGGCTGCGCCGGTTGTGCAGACCGCAGAGATCGTCGTAGTAGGCGAGCTGCTCGATGTGTCTGGCCGCCTCTTTTTCCTGGGTGATGTCGTAGAAGCTGCAGATAAAGTGGCTGAGCTCCCCCTGCTCATCCTTGACGCCGTTCACCATCAAGCGCACCGGAAAGAGGTGCCCATCCTTGTGCAGACAGCGCTCTTCCCCGAGCCAGAACTCCTGCTCGTTGACGGTGCGGCTGACATCCTCCTTGAGATGATCCCCGTAGTAGGTGGGACGCAGCTTGCGAATGGAGTGACCGATCACCTCTACCTCGCCAAATCCGGTGATCCGGCTGAAGGAGTGGTTGACCTTGAGGATGATGCCGTTGTGATCCATCACGATCAGCCCATCGTGGGTATTGAAGGCCACTTCCGCCAGCCGTAGGGCATCGTCGGTGGCGAGGCGCTTGAGCTCGATGGCGGCCCGCTCGTGCTGGCTGCTCAATAGATCCAGAAGCTGTTCGGGCTCCTCAAGGGGGGTATCGAGCAGCAGGGTGATCTGGCCAATGGGGGCGCCGCTTTGACCATGGAGCGGAATGCCGATGTAGGCGCTGGCATTGAGGGCGAGCAGCCGGGTCGCCTTGGGATAGCGCACGGGCAGATCTTCCACATAGATGGCCTGACCATGCTGGAACAGCTCCTGAGCGGGGCCGGGGTCGAGCTGGATGGGCTTGAGGGTGGAGCAGATCTCCTCGTTGATGACGCAGCGGGGGATGATCCAGAGATCCTGACCGCGGGGCTGAAACTCGCCGATCCAGCCCACCCGGGCACCGCTGGTGCTCATGGCCCAGTTTACCAGCGTCTTGCAGTAGTCGATGCCGGTCTGCTGGTGCAGTTCGGGCGGGAGGGCCAGCTCGGCGCGGTGCTCTTCCGGTTGCGGTTGCCAGTGGCCGAGCAGCTGGGCGCTGCTGCGCACCAGTTGCAACATCTCCTCGCTAAGCGGGGTGGGATCGAGATACTCCAGACTCAGCACCCCGAACAGCTTGTCCTGCTCCAGCAGGGCACCATCGAGGCGTGAGCGCACACCGGCACTGGTCAGATAGAGGTGATTGCTCAGCATCGGCTGGTGGGCGGCCTCCGAGAAACTCAACGCTTTGCGGGTACGCAGGGCGCGGATATAGCGGCTGTCACCACGAATGGGGTAGAGCGCCTCGACCCCCAGGGTGAACACCGGGGTGAGTTGCTCGCTGCCGAGATCGCCGTTGGCCTGATAGTGCCAGAGGATGAGCCGATCGGCCCCCAAACTCTCTTTAAGGGCCTCGAGCAGGGGCGCATACTGTTGCTGGCTCGCCATCTGGCTGAGGCGCGGCAGTTGCAATGCCAGATCGGCGATGGGCTCCTGGCGAAGGTTCTGCAGACAGATGAGCCAGAAGCCATCCTGCTCGTGGGCGAGGGCGATGTGCCAGAGCTGGCTGGCAAAGCGCACGGTGATCTTGCCGCCATGGCCGTTGGCCAGCAGTTGTTCGATGGGCAGGCGCAGGGCATCGGGTAGCTGGGCAGGCCAGGGGGCGCGCGGCTCATCGAGCCAGTAGAGCGGGGTTTGCATCACGTCGGTCAGGGCGACCAGCCGTTGACTGCGCAGATCCAGACGGAAAAAGAGCGGCGTCTGGAGGGCAGGAGGAAGATGACTGAGTGCGGTAGACGACATGAACAAACAACATCCTGTTAAGCAACCGTCGGGGTTGCAAGAATACTGCAAAATGGTGTGAAACAAAATTTCATTGAACTCTAAATTAGAAAAGTCTAATTTATTGCCCATTATCATGTATGAGGAGTCTTGCAGATGAAACGGATCCTGATTATCGGTGGTGTCGCGGGGGGCGCATCGGCGGCGGCTCGTGCTCGTCGTTTGAGTGAAGAGGCGGAGATCGTGATGTTCGAGCGGGGCGAGTTTGTCAGCTTCGCCAACTGCGGTCTGCCCTATCACATCGGGGGCGATATCCCCGACCGGGATGCCTTGCTGCTGCAGACTCCCCAGAGTTTCAAGCGCCGTTTCAACGTCGATGTGCGGGTCTTCCACGATGTGATTGAGATCGACAAGGCGGGCAAGACCTTGCTGGTGCGCAACCTGCAAACCGGTGAAGAGCAGCGCGAGCATTACGATGTGCTGCTGCTGAGCCCGGGGGCTGCGCCGATCCGTCCTCCCTTCCCCGGTATCGACAGCCCCCATGTCTATACCCTGCGCAACATCCCGGACATGGATCGCATTCTGGCGGCCCTGCATCACGATCAGCCGCGCCACGTCACTGTGGTGGGCGGCGGCTTTATCGGGCTGGAGATGATGGAGGCGCTGCATCAGCGCAAGCTGGATGTCACCCTGCTGGAGCTGGCCGATCAGGTGATGGCGCCGGTGGACAAGGAGATGGCCAACATGCTCCATGCCCGCATCCGGGAAGAGGGGATTGACCTGCGCCTGCGCACCGGCCTCACCGCCATCGAGAGTCTGGATCTGCCTGCCGAGAAAACCTCCGCCGTGCCGACCGCCAAAAGCGGTGGCCTGCGCCTGACCCTCAATGACGGTTCCCATCTTGATACCGGTCTCTTGATCCTCGCCATCGGCGTCAAGCCGGAAACCCTGCTCGCCGCCAAGGCGGGGCTGGAGCTGGGCCCACGGGGCGGCATCAAGGTGGATGCCGGGATGCGTACCTCGGATCCCTTCATCTATGCGGTGGGGGATGCGGTGGAAGAGATTGACTTCGTCACCGGCGAATCTGTGCTGATCCCGCTGGCGGGCCCGGCCAACCGGCAGGGGCGCATCGCCGCCGACAATATGCTGGGCCGAAGCGAAACCTACAAGAAGACGCAAGGGACCGCCATCTGCAAGCTGTTCGATCTGGCGGTGGCCAGCACCGGCCTCAACGAGAAGCGACTGGTGCAACTGGGATTGCCGTTCGAGAAGGTCTATGTCCATCCGGGCAGCCACGCCGGTTACTACCCGGGTGCCCATCCGGTCAGCCTCAAGCTGCTGTTTGCCCCGGATGGCAAGATTTACGGTGCCCAGGCCATCGGCAAGGATGGCATCGACAAGCGCATCGACGTGCTGGCGGTGGCCCAGCGCGCCGGTCTCACCGTGTTTGACCTGCAGGATCTGGAGCTCACCTATGCGCCGCCCTTTGGATCGGCCAAGGATGTGATCAACATGGCGGGCTTTGTGGCAAGCAACCATCTGAAAGGGGACACCCTGCTCTGCCACGTGGCCGAGGTGCAGGCTCGTAACCCCCATCAGCTGGTGGTGGATGTGCGCAATGGCCCGGAGCTCGACAAGCTGGGGCGGATTCCGGGGGCGCTGCATATCCCCCTCGACGAGTTGCGTGGTCGCCTCCATGAGTTGCCCAAAGAGAAAGAGCTGCTGATCAGCTGTCAGGTCGGGCTGCGCGGCCATGTCGCCTGTCGCCTGCTGAGCCAACACGGCTTTAAAGTGAAGAATCTCTCCGGCGGCTTCAAAACCTGGCAGATGGCCACCGCCGAGTAACCGTTTTATTTCTGTGCCTGTTTGCCCCTCTCCCTTGTGCGTGCAAGATGAGGGGCTTTTTGTTTCTGCTTTTCGCCCTCCTTGCATTCCCTAATTGCAGCAATATTTCGACACACTTTATTTCCTGTGCCGGACAAAATTAACGTTTTGTTCAGGGGATGGGTGCTATAACCCCTGCCTCGTTCATGATGAACCGTGTAGTAGGGAGAGTGACATGCTGGATATGCTGATGGCCATTTGGCATCAGGATTTTGACGCCCTGGTTCAGATGCAGGCGGTACCCCTGCTGATCAGTTGCCTGATGCTGGTACTGCTGCTGGAGTCCGCATTCGTCTTCCTGCCCCTGCCGGGGGACAGCCTGGTACTGCTGGCCGGTGGGTTGGTGGGCATGGGGGTGTTTGGCCCCGAAGTGACTCTTGTCTATCTGCCGTTGGCTGCTGGCATAGGTTCCGTGCTCGCCTACTGGCAGGGACGGGCACTGCAGCGCACCCGCTTTATGGATCATATCGAACGGATGTTGCCTCCCGACAGCCTGCCCAAGGCGACCCGGCTGCTGAAAAAGTACGGTTTTCTGGCGATGTTCTCCTCCCGTTTTATCCCGTTTGTGCGGGTGCTGACCCCCATGCTGATGGGGATTGGCCGCCTGAGCGTGCTGCGGATGTGCGTAGCCAGCTTTGCCAGTGCCTTTATGTGGGCGCTCTGCCTCAGTTTGGTGGGCAAACTGGCGATGAATACACCCTTCTTCCTCCACCACAGCGAACTGTTGACCCGGGCCCTGCTGATTACCTCGCTGGTGCTGTTTCTGGCGGCCGTCATGGCCATCCTGTTTCGCTGGTTCAAAGGCGGAGCAAAAAACGAGACCAGCCACGACTAGATGACAACCCTTGCCGCACTGGATCAGTGGGCAAGGGGGTTCTCGTGCTGCAGGGGCGCGGAATTGTGCCCATTCGGGTAATGAGCTTTGTGTCGGGTGAGCAGGATGCCTTATCCTGTTTCCAGCCACGCTGCGTTTGCAACGCTCCAACTCGGGATGGAACCTATGCGCCTCTTCGACACTCCCTCTGCTTCTCACCGCTCTACCGCTGAAACCGGTGCTCTGCGCCGCCGCTGCTCGGCCCTGCTGCTTTGCGGGGTGGTCGGTTTGCTGTCTGGCTGCGGCCCTGACAAGCCCACCAGCCAAATATCGACCACAGAATCCACAGCCCAGCAGGAGACCGGGGCGCCAACTTCTGTAGTGCAGGCCAATGCCCGCCAATATCGCGATGCCCCGGCGCTGGCGCTGGTCTTCTCCGGCCCCCTGGCGCCCAAGGCCAATTGGCAGAGCTGGCTTGCGGTCAGTGAGGGGGGCAAGCAGGTGCAGGGGGAGTGGATCCTCGCCGACGATGGTCGCACCCTCTATTTCCCGAACGTTCAGCCCGATAAAAGCTATGAAGTGAGCCTCAAGGCGGGGCTGGGCCCATCCCCTCAGAGCTGGACCCTCAAGACCCGGCCGCTGGAGGCGGGAGCCTCCTTTACCGCCAGTGGCATGGTATTGCCGCTGCGTCAGGAACTTCGCTTGCCCATCAGCGCGGTCAATGTGGACGAGGTCAATATCGATTTCTTTCGGGTCGATTCGGAATATCTGCCCCGTTTTCTGGCGGAATATCGCCCCGGTTCCGGCATGGGCAACTGGGAGCTTGAGCAGATCACCCAGCGGGCCAAGCGGGTATTCAGTGGCCGCTATGCGCTGGAGCTCGATGCCAACCGGCGCGAGACCCGCCTCATCAATGTGAAAGAGCCGCAGTTGGCCGAGGCTGGCGTCTACTTTGCGGTGATGTCCCCCCTTGGCAACTACGACTGGCGCAAGGAGACCACCTATTTTGCGGTGAGCGACATGGGGCTCAGTGTCCGCCGTTACCGCGATCAGCTGGAGGTGTTCGTGAGCTCCCTGGCAAGCGCCGACCCGCTCAAGGATGTGCAGCTCTCCCTGCTCGACGAGAAGGGCAACCGGCTGCAGGTGCAAACCACGGATCCCCAGGGCCATCGCCGTTTCGATCAGGTGCAGGGGGTTCGCCTGCTGCTGGCCGAGCAGGGTAAGCATCTGGCGGTGCTGCGCCTCGATGGGGCTGCGCTCGATCTCTCCACCTTCGATCTCGGCACCCAGCCCTGGCAGGCCCAGCAGTTGTATCTCTTTAGCGGGCGCGATCTCTATCGCCCCGGCGAGCGGCTCGACAGCGAGATCCTGCTCAAGGGGCAGGATGGCCAGCTGCTGCCCGGTATGGCAGTGGAGCTGGAGGTGAAGCAGCCGGACGGCCAGCTGCTCGAGCAGAAACGGCTGCTGCCGGACAATTTGGGCGCCGCCCACTACGGTCTGCGTTTGCCGGATGATGCGCCGCTCGGGCGCTGGACCATCAACCTCAAGACCGCCGCTGGCAGCCGCTTTGAGTGGCCCTTTTTGGTGGAGGAGTTCTTGCCGGAACGGCTCAAACTGCAGCTTGGCAAGGGGCCGGATGGCGAAGTCACGGATCTGGACGCCGCCCTGACTCTGCCACTGCAGGGGGACTATCTCTACGGTGCGCCAGCGAGCGCCACCAAGGCCAAGGCAGAGGTGAAGATCAGCCGCGCCACCATGCCCTTTACCCAGTGGCAGGAGTTCACGCTGGGTGACGTGCTGCTTGCCGAGCAGGCCAAGGATCTCGAGCCCCTCAGTCTCACCCTCGATGCGCAGGGGCAGGGGACTTTTTCGCTTGCTGATGAGCTCGACGGGGTGCGTGCCCTCGGGCCGCTGGAGGTGGCCTATCGGGTATCGCTCTCCGAACCCGGTGGCCGCGCCGTCAATCGCAGCCGCACCCAGTATGGCTGGCCCGCAGGCAGTCAGTGGCCGGCGCTCAAGGCCGACTTCGTAGCGGATCGGGTAGAGGGTGGCAAGCCTCTGCCCTTCCAGATCCTCAATCTCGATGAGCAAGGCCAACCGGTGGCGGGGACGGTGAAAGTGCGCCTTATCAACGAGTACCGCGATTACTACTGGCACTACGCCGATGGCGAGGGGTGGAAGTACGAGTTCAACAGCCAGCCCTATCTGGAGCAGGAGCAGACCCTGCAGCTGGACGGCAAGGGGCCGACCCCCCTAAGCTTGCAACTCGCCGCGGGCTGGTATCGGTTGGAGGTGGAGAACAGTCAGGGCCATCAATCGAGCCTGCGGGTGGAGATCGGCAGTTACGCCTGGGGCGGCGGTGGCGAGCAGGCGCGGCCTGACAAGATTGCCATCACCCTCGACAAGCGCGCCTATCAGGCGGGCGACAAGGCCAAAGTGACGCTGGTGGCCCCGCGCCCCGGCAAGGGGTTGCTTATGGTGGAAGATGGCGACGGCCTGCGCTGGTGGCAGCGTATCGAGCTCAAGGGGGCCGGTGGCGATGCCAAGGATGCCCGCGGCGAGTTCGAGATCCCGGTCAGCCCCGAGTGGCAGCGTCATGATCTGCACATTTCGGCCCAGATCGCCGCACCAGACAGCGCCTCCAAACCGGTCAGCAGCCAGCAGGGGCAGAGCCTGCGCTCGGTCGGACTGGTGCCGCTCACCCTGGATCGGGAAGCGCGCCGTCTGCCGCTTACCCTGAGCGCGCCGGACAAAGCCGTGCCGCTTACCCGGCTGGAAGTGACCGCCACCTCGACCCCCAATAGCCAAGGCCGTGTGGTACTGGCGGCGGTGGATCGGGGCGTGCTCAATATCAGCGATTATCAGCCGCTCGATCCGTTCGAGATCTTCTTTGGTCGCAAGCGCTTCTCCCAAGATTTGTTCGACAACTACGGCCAGGTGATCCCGCCGCAGGATGGCAAGCTGGCCCGCCTCAACTACGGGGGCGATCGGGCGCCGCTGAAAAAGGGTGGCGCGCTGGAGAGCCGGGTCGAGATAGCTGCGCTCTGGAGCGGCGAGGTGAGTTTTGACCAGCAGGGTAAAGCGGTGATCCCGCTCGACTTGCCCAACTTCAACGGCGAACTGGCGCTGATGGCGCTGGCCTGGAACGAACAGCAAGTGGGTGAAGCCGAGCGCGCCGTCAAGGTGGTGGCGCCGCTGGTGGCCGAAATTGGCTGGCCGCGCTTTGGCGCCAGAGGGGATGAGACCCGGGCGCTGGTGCAGCTGCGCAACATGAGCGGTGAGGATCAGACCCTCTCCCTTGTCTGGACCCTCAATGGTGGGTTGAAAGCAAACGGTGAGTTGCCCGGCACCCTGTCCCTGAAAAATGGCGAGGAGCAGTGGTTGACCCTGCCGCTCACCGTGACCGGGGCGAGCGGCGTGGCAAGCCTGCAGTTGGCGGCCAGCGGCAAGGATTTTGCCATCAGCCGCGACTGGACTTTGCCGCTGCGCTCCCCCTGGCCTGCCGAGACTCGCCAGCGCTACCAGATGCTGTCCCCCGGCCAACAGATGAGCTTTGCGCAAGGTGAGCTGGCCGGGCTGGATCGCGCCAATCTGCAGGGGCTGCTCAGCCTCTCCGGTACTCCCCCCTGGGATCCGGCTGCCCAGTGGCAGGCACTGGCCGACTACCCCTACGCCTGTCTGGAGCAGACTCTGTCCCGTGCCTGGCCTTACTTGCTGACCACGGCCGATGAGCGGGCCGCCTGGAGCAGACCCGCAGAGGGCAAGAAAGCGGCGAGCGAGGCAGACGTGCAGCGCGCCCTGCTACAGCGGCTGCAGCGGTTGCAACTGCCCAGCGGCGGTTTTGGTCTGTGGGATGGTCGCTCCGATGAAGAGCAGTGGCTCACCGCCTATGCCGCCGACTACCTGCTGGCGCGCAAGGAGGCGGGCGACGCAGTGCCGGAGGCGATGCTCAATCAGGCGCTGAACCGGCTGCAAAGCTATCTCACCGACAGTCAGTATGGTGAGCGCTGGAGCAGTGCCCCCGAGCACAGCCGGTTGGCCTATCAGGCCTACAGCGCCTATGTGCTGGCCCGGGTGGGCAAGGCGCCGCTCGCTACCTTGCGCCTTATCTGGGAGCAGCAGGCCGATCACGCCCGCTCAGGTTTGCCGCTGCTCCACCTCTCGCTGGCGCTCTCGGCCATGGGGGATGAGCAGAACGCCGCCAAGGCCCTCAGCCGGGCATTGTCGACCGAGCGCGGTGATGACTATCTGGGGGATTACGGCTCACCGCTGCGCGATCAGGCCCTTGAGCTCTCCTTGCTTCGTCAGCACAAGCTGGCTGCGGAGCGCTGGCCTGATCTCAGCGCCAAGGTAGCCGATACCCTGGCTCACCGTCAGTGGCTCAGCACTCAGGAGCGGCTCGCTCTGTTGCGACTCGCCCGTTTCGATCCTGCCGTCGACTGGCAGGCCAAGGTAACTTCCTCTCTTGGCAGTGGATCCCTGAGCGGTTCGGCTTCGCTGCAGCAGGGCTCCCCCGAGGCACTGGCCGCGAGCGCCATCACCAACGAGGGCAAGGGCTCCCTCTATGTGCAGCGCACTCTGGTCGGCTACCCCGAACAGGCACCGGCACGGATCAGCAAAGGGATGAGTGTGACCCGCAGCTGGTTCAACAGCGACGGTCAGCGTTTTGACCCGGCCAAAGTGAAGGTGGGCGATCTGGTGGTGGTGCGGCTCAATGTCAGCAGCGAATCTGCCGTGCCCGATGCCCTGCTGGTGGAGATGGTGCCCGCTGGCTTCGAGCTGGAGAACCCAGCCCTTGGCAACAGCATCAAGCTGGAAGAGCTCTCCATCGAGGGGAAACCGGCGTGGCAGAGCGAGTGGAACGACTACCTCAAGCATCAGGAGTTTCGCGATGACCGCTACACGGCAGCGCTGGATCTGAGCGAGGGGAGCAACCAGCAGCTGGTCTACCTGATGCGGGCGGTGACGCCGGGTCGCTATCAGGTGCCACCGACCCAGGTTGAGGATATGTACCGGCCTGAACTGCGGGCTGTGGGTGAGGACATCCACGAGGTGCGTATCTCTGAGTAACAAACCCTCCCTTGAGCGGGTTCGCCCGCTCACTTTTTGGCAGCGTGGTTGGCTGAGCCTGGGTCGCAGTGGCCGCGCAGGCTGGCGCTGGCTTGGCGGTCTGCCGCGCTGGCTGCGCTTTTCGGTGCTGGGAGTTGTAGCACTGCTGCTGTCATTGCTGGCGCTGGATCGCATTTTCCCGCCGCCGCCACTCGACCCCGCCTACGCACGTGTGGTGCTCGACATGAAAGGGCGACCGCTGCGCGCCTTTGCCGATACCAGCGGCGTGTGGCGCTACCCTGTGACCCTGGAGCAGGTCTCCCCCCGCTATATCGAGGCGTTGCTGGGTTACGAGGATCGCTACTTCTGGCGTCATCCCGGGGTTAATCCGGTGGCCATGGTGCGCGGGGTCTGGCAGTGGTTGCGCTACGGGCGCGCCGTGTCGGGCGGCTCGACCCTCACCATGCAGGTGGCGCGTCTTATCGAACCCTACCACAGGAGCGTGCCCGGCAAGCTGCGCCAGATGGCCCGCGCGCTGCAACTGGAGTGGCACTACGACAAGCGCACCCTGCTCACCGTCTACCTCAACCGGGCGCCGTTTGGCGGCAATCTGGAGGGGGTGCAGGCGGCAAGTTTTGCCTATCTCGGCAAGAGTGCGGCCAAGCTGACCTATGCCGAGGCGGCGTTGTTGGCGGTGTTGCCACAGGCTCCCAGCCGCAACCGGCCGGACCGCCATCCCGAGCGGGCCCGCACCGCCCGTGACAAGGTGATGCAGCGGCTGGTAGCGCAAGGCGTCTGGCCCGAACAGGTGTGGCTGGAGGGGCGTATCGAGCCGGTGCTGGCCCGCGGTCACTTCACGCCGATGGAGGCGCCGCTCTTTGCCCGTCTCGCCGCCGACCATCAGGCCGGGGCGCTGGTGCACACCACCATTGATGGCGATCTGCAGCGCTGGTTGGAGGGGCGGGTGGCGAGCTACATTCGCCGCTTCCCCGAGCAGACCTCAGCGGCGTTGCTCTTGGTAGATAACAAAACCATGGTGGTGCGCGCCTATGTGGGCAGCGCCGAGTATGGCAATTTGCGCCGCCACGGTTATCTGGACATGGTGCAGGCAATCCGCTCTCCCGGCTCCACCCTCAAGCCCTTTATCTACGGTCTGGCGATGGATGAGGGGCTGGTGCACTCGGCCTCCCTGCTCTCCGATGCGCCGAGGCTGGGTTCTGATTATCGCCCCGCCAATTTCTCCGGCGCCTTTCAGGGGCCGATGACCCTTGCACAGGCGCTGCAGCAATCCCTCAACGTGCCGGCGGTGCAGGTGCTGGAGGCGCTCGGGCCCGACAAACTGGTCAGTCGCCTCGACAACGCCGGAGTGCGGCTGGCCCTTTCCGACAAGCCCAATCCGGCCATAGCGCTGGGGGCAGCGGGCATTCGGCTCGAGCAGTTGGTGGCCCTCTACAGCGCATTGACCCGGGAGGGGCAGGTGGCAATGCCGGTCTGGCTGGCGGGGCAGCAGGCGGTGTCACGCCCCTTGCTGAGCCCGGGAGCGGCCTGGATCATCTGGCAAATATTGAGCGCGCAGGGACGGGCTGATCAGCCTTTTGCCAGCGAGGCAACCGGCAGGGTCAACCGACTGGCCTGGAAGACCGGCACCAGCTATGGCTATCGCGACAGCTGGGCCATGGGGGTCTCCGGTCGCTGGACCATCGGCGTCTGGCTGGGGCGCCCCGACGGCACCCCTTTGCCCGGTTTTTACGGCCAGAGCGCAGCGGTGCCGCTGCTGCTCTCGGTCTACTCGCGGCTGGCTGACAACAGCCCTCTGCCGGCACAGCCCAATACGGTGAGCGAGGCTGAGGTCTGCTGGCCGCTGGGGCGCAAGGCGAGCGCGACCCTGCCTGAAGCCTGTTTGCAGCGCCAGAGTGCCTGGTTGCTGGAAGGGCGCGATCCTCCCACCTTGCCGGATCCCATGGACTGGCCCTCGCCGCTGCGCCAAGTGGCGCTGACCGCCGAGGGCAAGCCGACCCTGGCACGCTGCCAGGATGCGGCGCAATCCGGCTTTCGGGCACTCTGGCCTTTGTCGTTGGAGCCTTGGCGGTCCCCCGGCGAGCGGCGGCAGGCGCTGCTGGCAAGTGGTTGTGCTGGGGAGGCGCAGAGTGCCGAGCTGCAGGCCCCCATTCGCATCGTGGCGCTGGGGGAGGGCAACCTTATCCGCAGCCAGCGCTATCGGTTGCAGCCCAAGGTGCTGGGCGGTGTCGGCAAGTCTGCCTGGTTTCTCAACGGCCAGCGACTGCGCTGGGACGGGGATCAGGTGCTGAGTGTGGCGGGACGCTATCAGCTGGTGGTGGTGGATGAAGCGGGCAACAGCGATCGTATCGAGTTTCGCGTGGTGCATCCTGACGGTGATGCCGGCACCATCACCCGTTGAGCGTTTTGCCGACAGCCATTGAGGTGAATGTAATTAACCATTTGAAATGCATCAATATTTGATTGGGTGAATTAATTTATGAATAATTATTAACTCATTCAAATCCAATCGGGAGTTCTCTTTTGCTGCGTGTTCTGTGTCCCTTGCTGGTGCTGATGAGTTCGGGCTGTGCCACTACCAATCATGGTGATCACCATGTTTCTCCTGAACGTACCGGGTTCTATTCACCTTTCGAACCCGCTTCCGAGAGTTTTGTACGTTGTTATCAGAAACAGTTTGCCTGTACCCCTGCCAATATCCGCCGTGACAGGGCGATGGAAGCGCGCCGTGACGCACAAGAGCGGGCCAATCATCGTGGTGATGATTGGTAGGCTGCAGAAAACGAGAGGGGTTGGCAGATGCCAACCCCTTTTTCATTCCGCCGGTTCAGCCCGGTTGGCGCAGATGACCGAGCCGGGTGAAGAAGTGCTGGCTCTTGCGCTGGTGAAAGTGGCTCTTCTTGATGGGATGGAAGATGAGGTCGCTTTCGGGATGGCTTGCTTTTAACTGGTGGAGCATGGCTACGGCGGGCAGGCTGGTGCTGACCAGGGTGGTGAGTGGCATGCTGAGGGTCTCGGGCCCGAGCAGTTGATTGAGCCCTTGCTGAGCCTGCTCAAAGCGGGTCAGGGCCGCCGGGTCGGCATAGCCGCTACCCAGCATGGT
>NZ_JBFODN010000236.1:0-3145 GCF_040908345.1 Aeromonas sp. R3-1 | reverse complement strand
CGATGTTGCATACGTTCACGGTTAATCGTCCGCCTGCGAGCCAGATAATCGTAAAAACAGGATGATGTTGGAACATCGAAAGCGCAGCAGACCAGGGTGATGGGGGCTTGCTCTCTTAATTAGTCTATCAGCGCGTACGTGTGAACTCGTCCGCCATCAAGAGAGCAGTAGCCTTTTTTAGAATGTCCTTCTCACGTTCGAGCCGGTTGATACGGGCTTCCTGCTCCTGAATTTTCTGCTGTTCTGGTGTCAGCGCTTTACTCGTTGGGGTTGTACCACAGCGTTCGGATTGCAATTGCTGAACCCAGCGGCGCAGTACGGTTTCACCGACATCCAGTGAACGGCTTGCTTCGGGGACAGAATATCCCTGGTCGAGCCCCAGGGATGCGGCTTCGAGTTTGAATTGGGCAGTAAATGAGCGACGTAATCTTGTCATTGAACACCTCAGGTCATGGTGGCGACTGTACCACCTAAAATGGTGTCCGGGATGATTAGACCACTACAGAGTAAAAAGACCAAGGTGCTGCTCACCTTGGCCAGTCTTACTATTTTACTCTGGTGAGTGAACCACTATCAGAGTGGGCGAAAGGCTTGCCATAGACCTGCAAGCTAGTGGTTTGGTTGTACTTGAGTTTGTCTTTTTCTGAGAAGTCGAGCGTTAATGTAAAGTCTGTCGTCGTGTCATTGGCTGTCATATAGGTGCTTTCAGCAATGCCACGCTTCCCTGTTTTGAAGTCAATCTTGTTGCCAGCTTTGCCTTCGGTCACAACACAAACTGCACGAGGAATGCAGTATGAGTTATAGACAACTTGATTTTTCTTGTCATAGATAAGGTAGCCACGTTGGTCGTGGAATTTTCCATTATCCCTTTTTCTGAATACCTCCTGCTTGTAGTACATCGCTACAAGGTACTGCTCACTGGCATTCTTCGCATCTGCAGCAGGTTCGAAGGTAATCGTTTCATAAAATGGCTCTACAGCTGGGCCACCTTTGCCTACTTTGCTCCCTTCCTGCCCTGGCGCAACATCTACACCACCTGTATCAGTGCTTTTCCATGTTCCTGCCAACTGGGCGAGGGGGCCAAAATCCAGGCCGTTTATCATTGTGTCTGAGTCTGCGTAAGCCAGAGTTGAACTGGCCAATAAAATAGCTGGAATTACTAACTTACTCATATATAACTCCCATCAGAGGTTACCGTTATTATTGTTTTCAGCGCCCTGAATTTAAAAATGTGAGGGAGCAGGGTCAATATGATATTGGTAGCTATGTCTGGTTTTGTGAGTCGAGATTTGTTTTTTGCTATGAATAAAAACCAGCTTTGTTCTGAATCAGTTTTCATTTCCAGATTTAAAAAAACACTAATGTGAATCTAGATCAAATTTTGATTTTTGACTACTGGATATTCGAAGTCTAAATTAATAATTGTTTTGGGGACGTACATTCGGATACAAACCGTCACCAACTACACACGGAATTTTGCGGAGCCCAGTCGTAGGATGAAGTCATGGAGAACGGCTCCATCACCCAATAAGGATTGAGACCATGAAAAAGATCATCCCCCTGGCAGTAGCAGCAGTTTTCGCCCTGACCTCTGGTTTCACCATGGCGGCTACCCCGGCCAAGGCTGTGTCACCGCAAGCGGTCCAAACCAAGGTAGTCAAAAAGCAGCATCATCAAACCAAGCATCATGCCAAGGCTCCAGCAGTTAAAGTTGCGCCGGCAACCAAATAAGTTTGATGGTAGTGAAGTAAGCGGAGAGTAAGCAAAGGTAGGCTGATGCCTCCCTTATATTATCTTCATTGAAAACTCACTGATACAATTAGATGTTTTCAATTTAAGTGAGGATTACTTTGTTACGAGCATCGCGAGCTTGTTTCAGATAAAACTCTATGTCGTTAATGAGCTCCATCAAGGAATCCACCGTGACAGCCTGATTGTTCAGATCCCGAAGCGTTGTCTCAAAACTAAATAATTCTGTGGACAACTTAGTGGTTTCCGTCGCAAGCGCGGCCATGGACGTTCCCGCCATTCCAATAGTGTCTGGCTGTGCCAGAGCCGTGTTCACTGTCCGCAGACTTTCTTGAAAGGCCTCTACCACACAGGTCTGCTTCGTTACCGCCTTAAAGACTTCATCGCGAATTTGGGTGAGTTGATTAAACTTAATGGTTTTGTCAATAACTGCCAATATTTTGTTAATTTGCTTTACTGATAGCTCGATTGACTTCTTCGCAGCTCCAACCTCCGGAACTGCGACATCCTCCGGAGCAGCGGCATCCTTCGGGTCAGTATCAAGAAGGTTCGACAGCTCCATTTCATCTGGCAAGAGTCCAACAAGGTTTTCAGTAGGCCCACCTCGAGCTTCATCAACAGCTGCAGCTAATGTAGCGTAGCGATCTTTGAGAGTTTTGAGACGAGAGGACTCACGATCAACATCCTGTTTTAGGCGTTCATGGTTTGCTGTCTCGGTGGCTGTGGCATCTTTAAGTCGCACCGAGGTTTCTTTTCCAAATGTTGATAGGCGCGTGGCAGGCTCAGAAAGCTCAGTCGCAGCATTTTTAAAGTCCGCGAGAGTGGATGATACTACGTTACTCAAATTGCCTTGCAACTGTGTCCGTGCGGCGTTGGCCTGGTCAGTAGATATTTTGCCCGTGTGTTGGGCTTCGTCAATTTCTCCAATTTTTTGTTGAAGTTGTTGAACTGACTTCATGTTGTTTAACGAGGTGGGCAGTAAGGCAAGAGCATTGCTGATCTCTTTGTTAATATCGTCTACCACAGTAGCAGCAAGATTAATGCGATCAGCAAAGTAGGAATATACTCCATCACTTGTCGCAGGAACGCATCGCTTTATAGTTGTGACGGCGTTGTTTCCCAAATCGATACAGCTTGAATGGAACTAACTGAGGACTTGGTGATCTGATCACCACCATCCTCTTCAAGTCTGCATCATGGGCACATCGCTTCACCCCATCACCAACTGGCCTCAATACAACAAGTCTTTGATTAACCGAGGTTCACTCATCTTCTGGGTTGATGTCGAGGCCATGCGCAATTGGTTTCACCACGACCATCATGGACGACGGGGACGCAGCCAGCTCTACACCGACCAGACCATCTGCACATTCCTGATGCTCAAGGGGATTTTCAG
>NZ_JBFODN010000235.1:0-15413 GCF_040908345.1 Aeromonas sp. R3-1 | reverse complement strand
TGAGCCTGCTCAAAGCGGGTCAGGGCCGCCGGGTCGGCATAGCCGCTACCCAGCATGGTGAGCAGGTTGTCGAGGGCCAGATGAAATTCGGCCAACTGCTGGCGAAAGCCGCTGCGCCCGCGCAGGGCAATCAGCTCTGCAAACGGAATGTCGGCCAGGTGAGTGGGCACTTGCAACGGGATCTCGAGGAGGAAGCAATCCTGACCGCCGCGATTGTGGTAGCGGGATTCGAGCAGATGGAGCAGGCGGTCGAGATAGTCGTGATCGGTAATAAGCGCCCCGTCATTGGCGAGTGCCCACTCACGGGCAAGGCGCATGGAGATCAGGTTGGCAAAGCGTCGCGCCATTCTGATCCCCCCCTCATCCCGGGTCGCAAAGCCGTGAGTCAGGCAAAAGCCGTGCAGCCGCTCCAGCCCCACCTGATCCGGGCAGAAGCAGTCGTGGTTGGCCTCCTGACGCCAGCGACCAATCAGCTCCTTGTTGCCAAACACCTTGTGGCGGACGAAATCGGGGGCCACCAGGCCGCTTATCTGGCTCTCCAGTTGCGGGGTAATGGCGGCAAAGAAGGCGGCATCGGGCCGCTCGGCCAGCAGATCGGTCTGCTGTTGAAGGGTATCGAGCAGGGCGGTGAGACCGCTCTTTTCGCTGACGGTGAAGACGAAGGCGAGCCGCTCCAGATAGAGCAGGGCAAATTTGAGCCAGAGCTCGTCGCGTACCTCCATGCCGGGGTAGTAGATGTAGGTCTTCATCGGATCAGTCTGTTGTCAAAAATCTGGCGAGGCGCAGGGTCGGGAATATACGCAAGATTGGCGCTGCACGGCAAACACTGCGTGGGGTAATGTGAGCAAACGCTCATCCAGTAGGCGCTGGCCACAAAGTTCTGATATAATTCGCGCCCTTAAATCAAGGTCACCCGAGTCATTACCATGAAGTTCATTATCAAGCTGTTCCCGGAAATCACCATCAAGAGCAAGTCGGTTCGCCAGCGCTTTATCAAGATCCTGCAGGGCAATATCCGCAATGTCCTGCGCCGCTTCGACGACGATGCCCGCGTACGGATGGATTGGGACAAGCTGATTGTGAGCTCCCGCAATGACCAGTTCCGCGAGCAGGCTATCGAAGCCCTGGCCTGTATTCCGGGCATTCAGGCTTTCCTCGAGGTTCAGGCCAGCAAGTTTACCGATCTGCACGACATCTTCGAGCAGGTGAAAGCCGTATGGGGCGACCAGCTCAAGGGCAAAACCTTCTGCGTGCGCGCCAAGCGCCACGGCAAGCATGAGTTCTCCTCCCTCGAGGTTGAGCGTTACGTGGGCGGTGGTTTGAACCAGCACTGCGAAAGCAATGGTGTGCGCCTCAAGAACCCGGATGTGAAGATCAACCTCGAGATCGACGGTGAGGAGCTCTTTATCGTCAGCGCCATCCATCAGGGCCTGAGCGGCATGCCCATCGCGACCCAGGAAGATGTGCTGAGCCTGCTCTCCGGCGGTTTTGACTCCGGTGTGGCGTCGTTCCAGTTCATCAAGCGCGGCTGCCGTGTGCACTACTGCTTCTTCAATCTGGGCGGTGCGGCCCACGAGATCGGCGTCAAGCAGGTGGCCTATCACCTGTGGAACCGTTTCGGCTCCTCCCACCGAGTACGTTTCACCGCGGTGGACTTCGAGCCGGTGGTTGCCGAGATCCTCGAGAAGATCGACAACGGTCAGATGGGCGTGGTGCTCAAGCGGATGATGATGCGTGCTGCCGCCAAGGTGGCCGATGAATTCCAGATCCCGGCGCTGGTGACCGGCGAGTGTGTGGGTCAGGTCTCCAGCCAGACTCTCACCAACCTGAACGTGATTGACCGGGTCACCGACAAGGTGATCCTGCGCCCGCTCATCACCTGGGACAAGCCGGATATCATCAACGAAGCCCGCCGCATCGGCACCCTGGAGTTCGCCGAAACCATGCCGGAGTATTGCGGTGTCATCTCCAAGAAGCCGACCGTGAAGGCCGAGCTCTCCCGCATTGAAGAGGAAGAGGCCAATTTTGACTTCTCCATTCTGGACAAGGTGGTCTCCGAGGCCCGTTACCTCGATATCCGCCGTATCGGTGAAGAGACTGCCGCTGAAGTGCAAGAGGTGGAAACGACTCAGGTGCTGGGCGCTGACGAGGTGATCCTGGATATCCGCTCTGCCGATGAACACGACGAGAAGCCGCTGGTGGTGGAAGATCGTGAAGTACTGCATATCCCCTTCTTCAAGCTGGCCACCGCCTTTGGCGATCTGCCCAAAGAGAAGACCTACCTGCTCTACTGTGATCGCGGCGTGATGAGCAAGCTGCAGGCGCTTTACCTGAAAGAGAAAGGCTTTGCCAACGTCAAGGTGTACCGCCCGTAATCGTGTTTTTTACCTTCAATAAAAAAATCCGGCCAATGTGCCGGATTTTTTTATTTCACAGAGTGGGCCCTGACTATCAGGGACAGGGAACCGGAGTGAAGGAGTCTTGCCCCTGACAACGCCAGCCCATTTCCGCCTCCCGCATCTGCCACAGGTTGTTGCTGCGATAGAGGGTCAGGATGTAGATCATGTCGCTCTTGCTGCCGTCGAGGGCGACCGAGAGCACCAGATCATTGTCCAGCTGCTGGGCATGGATGCGGCTGGGCGTGTCACCATGACCGACGAATCGCAGAGCTACCTCACGGTAGTCATTAACCCAGTTTTGCTGTTGATGGCTTGCCTGGCGTATCTGCTGGTTGAACTGCTGCACCGGCGCCGAGGCCAGTCGTCCAAATACCACTTGTGCTTCGGCGTGGGCTGCCGTCACGTTCGCCAGGAGAAGGGTGGTAAGCATACCGATTTTGCGCATGAGAAGTTCCGGCTAACAACGACTGCTTCTATGACAACAGAAAAGCCTATTTGGTTCAACGCGCGGCCCACAGCGACATGATGACGCTGTGGGCCTGCTCTCAATTGCGTTGCAGGGAGAAGGTCGGTAGCGAAAGATGCCAGTAGATAGCCGCGACCCGCAGGCCAAACACGGCCGTCATGCAGATGAGCATGGCCGTTACCCTGTCCATGTTTGCCTCCAGCGCCAGGGTATAGAGAATGCCGCCGAGGATACAGGCGGTGGCATAGATCTCTTTTTGCAGCACCATGGGGACCTCCCGCGCCAGTACATCGCGGATCATGCCACCGGCTACCCCGGTCATGGTGCCCATGATCACGGCAATCAGCCCCGGGGTGCCGAAGTTGAGGGCCTTCTGGGCACCGATCACGGTAAAGAGGGCCAGTCCGAAGGCATCCGCCACCGGCAGTACATACCAGGGCATCCTGCGGGGCAGTTTGACCATCCACATACCGATCAGCGCCGTCGCAATGACGACCCAGATATAGAGCGGGTCTCGCACCCAGAATACGGGGGTGGCTCCCAGGATCATGTCACGGATGGTGCCGCCGCCGATGGCAGTGACCGCCGCCAAAACCATGACGCCAAACCCGTCCATTCTGAGTCGGCCAGCCACCAATACCCCTGAAAACGCGAATACCGCAGTACCAAACATGTCGCTGATGTAAACAATCTGCTCAACCAGTGTCTGCATGGAGAACAACTCACGCCAAATTGTTGATGGGGCCGCGATTTTAGGGGCTGGTGAGCCCAATCGCCAACAGTGCTCGACAAAATTGAGAGTCGGGACGGATTTTTTCTCGCAGCACGAACGGTAGTGTCTCGTTTGCCCCCTGCCGTTGGCTAGCTTCAGAAGATTGAGTCTGTCACTGGTTTTGGCCCGATTTTTTCCTTAAGTATCCCCCCGACCCGCCGATATATAAGGTAAGCGGCGTTAATGCGATGAAGCGTTGAAAAAAATGCTAAAGACATCCAAAAACGAGCCGTTAAATAAGACGCATCGGGCACAGAAAATAATAAAGCCAGAGCAAATAGAAGAGTAAATTTAATAGCTTAGGAGAATAGTCATGGGCCTTTTTATCAACACTAACGTTTCATCACTCAACGCTCAGCGTAATATGATGAACGCGACCAAATCACTGGATACTTCCTACACTCGACTGGCATCTGGTTTGCGTATCAACAGCGCCAAAGATGATGCCGCGGGTCTGCAAATTTCCAACCGCTTGACCTCTCAGATCAACGGTCTGGACCAAGGTAACCGTAACGCGAATGATGGTATCTCTCTGGCACAAACTGCGGAAGGGGCCATGGATGAAGTGACCGGCATGCTGCAGCGTATGCGTACTTTGGCACAACAGTCGGCTAACGGTTCCAACTCTGCCAAGGATCGTGAAGCACTGCAAAAAGAGGTCGATCAACTGGGTGCTGAAATCAACCGTATCTCTACCTCTACCACATTTGCAGGGACCAAACTGTTGGATGGCTCTTTCAGTGGTATTTTTCAGGTGGGAGCCGATGCGAATCAAACTATCAGCTTTAGTCTGAGTCAAAATGCGGGTTTTAGTATCTCGGGTATTGCCGAAGCAGCCAATACAACAATAACAGCGGCGAGTGGCGGTGCTCTGGCTGTTTCCCTCATCTTTACTAGCGGATCTACAGCTGGTGGTATTAGCATCAGTACTCAAACAAATGCTCAAAACGTTTTGGCTGCAACCGATGCCATGTTGGCAGTTGTAGATGGCAAGCGTGCTGAGCTGGGGGCAGTACAGAACCGGATGGATTCGACCATTCGCAACCAAGCCAATATCTCGGAAAACGTCAGCGCAGCTCGTTCCCGTATCCGAGATGCAGACTTTGCCATCGAAACTGCCAATATGACCAAGCAGAATATCCTGCAGCAGGCAGCTTCCAGTATCCTGTCTCAGGCCAACCAGAGACCTCAGTCAGCACTTCAACTGCTGCAAGGCTAACAAAAGAAAACAGGGCGGTTGTTCAGGCCGCCCTGGTCAAGAGATGGAACAAAGGGGTGTTCGGGTCGCACTCTGTTCTATCGGGAGAGATATAATTCTCTACTAGTAATGCCAAGTGTTGTCCAGCTGTTCAGTTCTGTCACGCTTGGTCATATTCTCCTGAGCATATGCTCATCTTTAGGCCGGTTTACCGGCCTCTTTTTATTGTGTCGCCAAATTGACGTCACTATGTCTTAGCATGAACCGTGCCAATGTTCCTCATGCCGTAAACTGGGTCATCATCAGCGGTGAGTTGCATGGTGATGCTGCTCAATTCATGTTCTGTTGCCGCCAGCCGGATAAAAGTTGCCGCTTTAGGCAACAATTTTCCTAAAGCTTGTCTCTGCGCTGCCGTTAAATAAAGTGAAGCAATCGAGGGGTGTTCGGAATCCAACGTTTGCACTACTGCGGGTGGCCTGTTCGTTCAAACAGACACCCGCCTGAAGAGACAGGAATGTTCAACCTTCTCTTCAAACGGTGGGACGTCGTGCGGTTTTGACGACGCAACCCGCAGTCGCATGTTCTTCGGGAGAATTTATTATGGCCATGTTCATTAACACCAATACGTCATCACTGAACGCCCAGCGTAATTTGATGAATACCACCAAATCTCTGGATACATCATATACCCGTTTGGCATCTGGTTTGCGTATCAACAGCGCAAAAGATGATGCGGCGGGTCTACAGATCTCCAACCGTTTGACTTCCCAGATCAACGGTCTGGATCAGGGTAACCGAAATGCTAACGATGGTATCTCTTTGGCTCAGACTGCCGAAGGGGCCATGGATGAAGTCACCGGCATGCTGCAGCGCATGCGTACGTTGGCTCAGCAATCCGCAAACGGCTCCAACTCAGCTAAAGATCGTGAAGCTTTGCAAAAGGAAGTTGACCAACTTGGCTCTGAAATCAACCGGATTTCGAAAGACACGACTTTTGCCGGTACCAAGCTCTTAGATGGTAACTATAGTGGTATCTTTCAGGTCGGTGCTGATGCTAACCAAACAATCAGTTTCAGTTTGACCCAAAATGCTGGTTTTAGTATCTCTGGTATTGCAGAAGCGGCAAATACAACGGTCACTGCTGCAAGTGGTGGTACTTTGGCCGTGTCACTTATTTTTACTAGTGGATCTACTACGGGTGGCATCAGTATCAGTACTCAGACGAATGCACAGAACGTATTGGCAGCGGTGGATACTATGTTGGGGGTAGTCGATAGCAAACGAGCCGAGCTTGGTGCGGTACAAAACCGATTAGATTCGACTATTCGTAACCAAGCTAATATCGCGGAAAACGTTAGTGCCGCTCGCTCTCGCATCCGTGATGCCGACTTTGCAACCGAGACTGCTAACATGACCAAGCAGAATATTCTGCAACAGGCCGCATCCAGTGTCTTGGCTCAGGCTAACCAGAGACCGCAGTCTGCTCTTTCCCTGCTTGGGTAATGAGTAGACCAAGCTGACTAAGATGGGAGAGATAAGATGGCAACCGAAATAGGCAATCTGTCATCTGCCAATGGCGCTTCCTTACAGCTAAGTGACAAGAGCGGCCAAGTGGCCGCTCAACTGCTTTCTGGCGTGGTAGAGGATGCCGGGACTTTACAGCAGAAAAGTCAGGAGCAGCCCAAGGAAACTGAGCTTCAACAAGTGCATAGTCGGGCAGATATTGAAAAACAGGTACAAAACTTGCAAGAGTTTGGGAAATTGCAAGGATGGACAGTTAATTTCAGCATGGAGAAAGAGTCTGGCCAGATGGTAATAAAGGTAATGGACTCTGATACCCGCACGGTGATCCGCCAGATCCCTACGGAAGAGTTGATTGCTATCCACAAGCGGATCCAGGCGTTGCAGCAAGGTGAAGCAGGGGCAAACCCTAAACGCGGGCTTTTGTTTGATCGCGAGATTTGAATCGAATTGATGAGGAGAAGATAACATGGCCATTACTTCTGCCGGGGCGGGCTCTGGGCTTGATCTTGAGAGTGTGATCTCTGCTAGCGTGGCTGCCAAGAAGGCCCAGCTACAGAAACCCATTTTGACCAAGCAAAACAGCACCCAGATCAGCATATCTGGTATAGGTCAGCTGAAGTCATCCCTCACCGCATTCACTGATATTCTCGATACTTTGAGCAAACCAGGGGCTTTCAACAAGCGAGCCGTCACCATCACCCAAGATAAAGATAACCCGGTGATGAAGGTGGAGAGTAAAAGTGGTGGCTCCAATGGCCAGTACAATATTACAGTCAATAAATTGGCTACCACTAGCCGTGTCGAAGGTGAATTTGCCAGTTCGACTACCCCACTTGTAACTCAAGATGGTCAATTAACTTTTAAAGCTGGTACCAAGGAGTTTAAGGTTGATGTCAAAGCAGGGGATACACTGCAAGACATTCGTAAAAGTATCAATAGCAATGGAGATAACTTCGGTCTTAGTGCAAATATCGTCAATACTGCAGATGGTAAGGCGAAATTTGTTATTGACTCCGGTATATCTGGAGATGGCAACGATTTGGTGATCTCTGGCAATAATTCTGAGCTTGATATATTTGCAACTGGTGCAGCTGGTTCTGTGATGAGCCAGAAGCAAGCTGCTAGTAGTGCTGAAATTACTGTTGATGGTAATACACTGAAAAGTGATACCAATGTGTTTGACGACTCTATTCAGGATTTGAAATTAACAGTTTTACGTGTATCCGATAAAGAGAGTGATGGCACGACTCTGAAATCCAATAAAGTTGCGATAACAACAGATAAAACTGCGATTCAGGATATGGTCAAGCAGTTTATTGATGGTTATAACGCGCTTCAAGATAAAATGGATGCTCTGGGCAAGCGTAATAGTATTGTTGGTGGAGTTCGACAAGATGATGGTGGCGCGCTTGCTGGTGATACGAGCACACGTACCATTAGCAGTTTTATGGCTAATACTGTAACAAATAAAGCAGGTACCAGTACGACTTACTCAACCATCTTCGAAGTAGGTATTAAGATGGACAACAAAGGCAAGTTGTCTCTGGACAAAACAAAATTTGATGAGGCCGTTGATAAAAACTTTGACCAGGTCGTTGGGCTTTTCGGTGGAGAAAAGGGCATTGCTGCAACCTTGAACGCAGGTTTAAAAGAGTATTCCAAGTCTGGCGGTATGCTGGATCAACGTACAGATGTTTTGAATGCTGATCTGCGTAGCTTGAATCAGAAGCAGGCCACATCAAATGCTCAATTGGTTAAATACGAAGCTTCACTACGTGCTCAATATGGTAGCCTGGATGCCTTGTTAGTGAAAATGAATCACTCTGCGTCAGCGCTGCAATCATTACAGATTAATAACAAGAAATAAATTGATATTACGAGGAGTAGGCGATGTACCAGCGTAATCTAAAAGCATATAAGGCAACCAGTGTCGCTGCTGACTTGGCTGTTGCTGATCCTCATCGTGTGATTCAACTCATGATGCAAGGTGTACTTGAGCGTTTGGCTCAAGCCAAAGGGGCAATTGAGCGTCGTGATATGGAAGCAAAATCTACAGCAGTATCGAAAGCTCAGGGGTTATTACATGGTTTGCAGGATGCACTTGATATGAGTCAAGGGGCTATTGCTGAAGATCTATATAGCCTCTATTCCTATATGGATGAACGAATTTGGGATGCGAGCTTGGCATTGGATGCGACCCCGATTGAAGAGGTCATGGCTTTGATGGTAACTATAAAATCTGGTTGGGATCAGTTACCCGAGTCTGCTAAACAACAGGGCTATCAGATGAGACAGCAACTGGGTGAGTTGTAATGACCACTTTAGCCTCTCTGCAACAAGCACTCACAGAAAACTACGAGCAACTTCAATATCTATTAGCCAGAAAAAGCTATGTTGACGCACTGAGCTGTATGGATTACCGGATTTCTTTGATTGATCGTTTGCTACATCTCGTTGAAAGTGAGCCTTCACTGAAACAAGATGCCACTGTACTGGCTACATTACTTTTTCGACAAGAAGAAAGCATGAAAAAAGTGGCATCTGATCACCATCAACTCATTTTCAATAAGTTATCTGCGATCGGGCTAGCGAGTAAAGCAAAACGAATTTATAGTGCGAATCGCAAGGAGTTCTGATGTCGGAAAATATTGATGATATTTTGAAAAAAGCCGAAGGTGTTGCTTTACGACTAAAAGAACGTACAGAGCAAGAAGCTGCCATGTCGGTGGCCTTACCACTTCGTTTCTCTCAGAATATTGCTGCATTTCGTAAGTATATCCCCCATATTGCAGATATGTATGAGTCATATCAACCAATCCGACCATTTCGTTTCTTTTGTAATGAAAATGGCCAGCCAAATATGGCTTGGATTGATGATGATGTCGCGGTATATGGTGATGAACCGTATCTTATTTGTGAGACGTTGGTTAAAGAGTTCATGGATAAAGGAGGCTTATCCAAGTTCTCATTTAGTCAAGAAGCCAATCCACTCGGATTTATGCATGTTGAGTATCTTAATAAACTCAATGCTTATCTTGATGATATTGCTATTCGAGAAGAACCATTAAAAAAAGTACCAACTGAAGTTCCTACCGCACTAGTGTTTGGAGTTGGGTTGGGTTATCACCTTGGTTATCTTTATGAACAATGTAAAATTGGAACTTTATTTCTTTTTGAACCAGATTTAGATCTTTTTTATGCATCTCTTTTTTGTTTCGATTGGGCACCTCTGCTTGATTATCTACATCAAGAGAATCTTGGTTTACATATTCTGTTAGGGCAGGATGAAGAAACTATTTTTAGTGATTTTTCAACAGCAATTCATAAGCGAGGATCTTTTCTTATTGCTAATGCCTTTATTATGTGGGGCTATCAGAATGATCAAATTAAGGAATTGATGGAGAGTATTCAAAAGCAATTTTATTTATTAGTAATGGGATGGGGTTTTTTTGATGATAACCTCATTGCACTTTCTCATGCTGTAGATAATATTCAGCGCTCAGTACCATTTATTAATAATGAGAATAAACTACCAACAAAGTATCAACGCATCCCAATTTTTGTGATCGCTAATGGCCCATCCCTCGATACTTCCCTCCCTGTTATTGAAAAAAATAGAGATAAAGCTATCTTGATCTCTTGCGGCAGTGCTATATCAGCTTTGCATAAAGTTGGTATAAAACCAGATATTCATGTTGAAACAGAACGGACTAAGATTGTCTATGATTTTCTAGCCAACTTGAATGATCCCGATTATCTGAAGGACATTTTCTTTCTTAGCACAGATGTAATTCACCCTTACTGTTCTACGTTATTTGATAATTCTGCTTTGTTTTTTAAGGCTAGTGAGCCAGGTGTTATTCTTTGTCATGTTAACTTCCCTAACTTAAGAAAATATACATCTATTGGCGGAGTCAACCCATTAGTTGGGAATGTTGGTGTGAGTGCACCAGTGCACCTTGGGTTTAAGAATATATATCTGTTTGGTCTTGATAATGGCTACAAGCAAAAAGGGTATCATCATTCAAAGTATAGTGCTTATTATAATAGCAAGGAAGGTGCTGATGCACTTGGTGATTTAATGTATGGAGATAGTCAGTGGCAGCATGAAGGTAACTTTGGTGGTGTCGTAATAAGCAATGCCATGTTTAATACTTCCCGAAGAATAATTGAACAAGTATTAGCTGCGAATGAATATGTTCAGTGTTTTAACTGCAGTGATGGCGCTAAAATTGAAAAAGCAAGAGCACTTCCTGATAGAGAGATCAGTTTTTCAAAAGTAATAGATAAAACAGAGATAATTCAACAAATTATGCAGTTATCTGCCCCGATCCCTTTGTCAAAAGAAGATTTCAAGCCATATCTTGATATTGATTTTTTTGATGTATTGGTCGATAAAATGATGGGTGAGTGGCAACATGAGTTTTCATCTAGAAATGAAATTAATCAGTTGATGTTGCGCAATATGGGTTATCTCTCACAGATTGCAGTAACTCGACAAAAACATATATCTCAGATCATGATTGGCTCAATGAACTATGTGTTTACTCTATTGAGTTCCATTCTTTACTCTTTTGAGGGAGAGGAGAAAACAATAGAACTGATGAGGCCAGCGATCTGCTTATGGTTAGATTTTTTAGCAAAAGCAAAAGAAATGTATCCAAGATCTTTCGATAGTGTTGATATGGTTGATAATGAAATTATGTCATTTTTTAGAAAGTAATGATGTTTCTGATGTGGTGAACAATGCATTATTCTTTTTGTGGGAGGCTAATGCCTCCCTTTTTTATTATTAATTTGGGTGGGGATATGGATTTTTTGCATCAAGAAGCTGCGAGTCTTTTTTCAATAGTTGAACAGAAACCAATGCATCTGGTTCCAGCTCGTGAGTACCATCATGATGCATGACGTGCTCAAATACTCGACAATAACTTGGGTGCCAACTGAACATATTACTGTAATTCATTTTATAGCTAAATAGATTGGCATGATGTTGGTAGTCATTTCGATAGTGCCCTGTCGGAGGACAAAAATCGTAAACAGCCATTACGCCCTTGTCTACGAGCAATCTGTCACTATTAGCCGCAATGGTGAACAAATCCTGTGGGTCGCATAGATATAAACAAAAACCGAAAATAATCAGATCGACAGGTTTAATATCAGGTAAACCATCTGCAGTTCCAACGCTTAGATTTAATTTGGGATAGCTCTTAGCCCCATCCTCAATCGCTGTTTGTGATGGATCTATTCCATAGCAGGTGGCACCATAATAATTAGCCAGCTGTGCCAATCGCCAACCATTGGCGCAGCCAATTTCAAGAATTCTTTTCGGTTGGTAGCCGATGTTTTGTAGTGCTATGAATATGGGATCATTACTCAGCGATTTTTGATTGATGCAGAATTTATTCCTCTCATACCATGCATCAGCCTCTTCTTTCATGAATACGCTTTTTTGTTTCATATAACATACCTTGTAATATGAGTGTTATAACTTAATTCTTTAAGGTTTTATAAGAAATCATCGAGATGAACGGCTTTTCCTCGCTTAATATCTTGGCGAGCTTTTTTCCCTAATATTAGTGGCAATGCTTCAGGTGGCAACCCATAGCCTGGCCGGATCCGTCGGATGTGTTCCGGCTTTATGATGGTGCCCGCAGGGATGTCAGTAACAAAATACAAAGAACGACGAAATCTCAGGTTTGCCTGTTCAGCATGGTTACCACCACTTTCTCCGGACCCCACAGCTTGCCAGCAGAGTTTTGCCTGGCTACAGAGTTCTTTCAGTTCATGTGGTTCAATGGAGAACTCGGCATCCGGGCCGCCATCAGCGCGAGCCAAGGTCAGGTGTTTCTCTATGGCTACAGCGCCCAATGCTATTGCCAGCTGAGCGGCGGTATTTCCCAGCGTGTGATCAGAGAGACCAACGGGTACTGAAAATGTCTCTGCTAAGCGGGTAATCCGCTTGAGATTGATATCAGCAAGAGGGGTTGGGTAGCCACTGACGCAATGAAGTAGCAGGATCTGTGGGCAGCCATTTTCACGCAAAATGGTCAGGGCCTTGGCAATTTCAATTTCATTCGACATGCCAGAAGAGATAATGACCGGCTTTCCTTGCTGAGCTATGTAGCTGAGCAGGGGAAGGTCGGTAATTTCGAATGAGGCAATTTTGTATGCGGGAGTACCCAGTTCTTCCAAAAAATCAACAGCACTCTCATCGAAGGGAGTTGAAAAAATGGTCAATCCGCGTGACTTCGCTCGTTCAAAGAGAGGTCGGTGCCATTCCCACGGGGTATGTGCCAGGGTGTAAAGCTCGTAAAGTGTATAACCATTCCATAATCCGCCCTCGATGTGAAAGTCGGGCAGATCACAGTTGAGTGTCATAGTGTCGGCTGTATAGGTCTGTAGTTTGATTGCATCAGCACCAGCATCAGCTGCAGCATCTACTAATGCTAATGCTCTGCCTAGATCCCCGTTATGATTACCAGATAATTCGGCAATAATGTAAGGTGGGGAATTCTGATCAATCAGACGGCCATTTATTGAGAAAGGAATCATAGATAAATACTCACGTGGTCTATTTATATTTGTTAATTTATCTTTTTTTTAAGAAAAATTCCATAATTGCAACAGAAATAGAGGATATGTTTTGTCTTTCCATTGCAATAAAATCAATAATTATGCTCCTAGGGATAAAAATAATTGATTCATACTCAAAAGAGCGGACTGTTGTAAAGCAGTGATTAATCGTATCTTGGCTTGCATCGCTATACATATAAACACCAATATCTAGCACAGATGCTTCATGGTCAATAACATAGCAAAAAGGAGTTATTGTGCGAAGCATATCTGGGTTTATCCCCATTTCTTCATATAGCTCAGTCAGCAATTGTTGCTTGAAGTCATATATATTCAGGTTGTTTGTTATGGACGCATCTAACCCACCACTTGGTACTAACTCCCAGAGTTCTGCATCTTGGGTTGTGAATTTGGCTCGTTTTCCAAAAACAAAACCATCTTTACATTCCAGAATGCCAGAAACTGCAATGGGCATTATTTGAATTTTTTCAAGAAGCCCCGGATGGCTTTTTTTTGAAAAGAAAAATTTGTAATTATCGATGACTGATGTAATTTTGTTTGATGAGTCTGATATGCAAGAGAGTATACTTCCATCGAAAAGGCGACTGTTTTTTCTTTGCGCTTCACGCCAAATTTTATCGACTATAGTAAGCAGTGCATCATCATGTTTAGCTCGATCTCTTTCTATGAGAAGCACTGCGTTATTTGAAAGCTCATGCACGCTTAGCATATTATATCTTCCCTTAAAGTGGAATCTTATGCTATCTTAACAGATAGTATGTATGGAGGTAAACTTATGAAAGATAAATTTGATTTGATTCAGATTCATGAGCATTGGAAAAATTGGGCTATTACCTATGGCACCGAGCTCCGGGCTACCACTAAAACGGGAACAGCAAAACTAATCGAGTTGGCTGAATTAAAAAAAGCCATTTCATCTTTGAAAGAGTCGCTCCCAATTAACTCGAGAATCTTGGAGATCGGTTGTGGCAATGGTCACAATATTTTTTCTTTGTATGAAGTCTTTCCTAATTATAGATACCAGGGGATAGATTTTATTGAAGAAATGATTATGTCGGCGGAGCAACTTAGGCAAAGCAAACTAATCGATAGTGAATCAATATGTTTTAATGTGGGTAATGTTCTCAATTTGGAATGTCCGGTTGAGAAATACGACTTAATTTTTACTGTTCGATGCTTGATAAACCTAAATACAGACTCGCTGCAAATGAAAGCCATTGCTAATATAGCAGAAAAAATAAAATCAGGTGGGTATTTTTTGATGCTTGAAAATTCTATAGGCTCTTACTCGAGACAAAATCATTTGCGAACACTTGTTGGTCTTGAGGAGAGAGAACCAGCGGAATTTAATCATTTTATGAATGAAAAGCTGGTTCATGATGAATTAAAATCGTTGGGTTTCGTTGAAATTAAAAACAGCTGTTTCTCAACATTGCATGATATCGTTCTTTATGTTCTTCTGCCCATGATTAATGGTGGCAAAGTCGACTATGAAAACCCCATGGTTGAAGCTGCTGCAAAATTATCATGTGCTCTAACTGAAGATAACTATGGAATGTTAGGAGATTATGGCCAAAACAGATTGTATCTATATAAAAAACAATAATGTTTTGTCAAGGTAAATGCATGAAAGGGATTTTTTTTGACTTTGATGGAACATTGGTTCAAAGTTTGGAGTCAATGTTTCATGTTTATTCTTTATTCCTGTCTCGAAGGGGAGAACCGGCGTCTAAAATTGAATTTGAAAAGTTAAATGGGCCTCCTTTAATCGAGGTTGTTCGTTGTCTAAAGGAGTGGCGCAATTTACCTGAAAGCAATCAATTATTGCTTGCTGAGTATAATGATTTGATAGATGAATCATATATTAATTCTCCCCCTAGTGTAGGGGCGATAAAGTTGATTCATGAGGCGGTGAAGCATTCGTATCGTTTAGTTATAGTGACATCGAATAAGAGAAGTAGAGTTGAGGCATGGTTAGCTCTGAATGGCTTGACGGACACCTTCTATTTAATTATCGATGGCGAAGATGTTCGTAATGGGAAGCCTCATCCTGAACCATATCTGCTTGCACTGAAAAAATCGCGGTTGTGTCCTAGCAATGTTGTTGCGGTGGAGGATTCTATCCAAGGTGCTACATCTGCTCTCCAGGCAGGTCTAGTTACTTATTTACTTACAGACACGTTGGATATTCCACAAGAAAAGAATGACTTTAAATGCATTCGTTCTCTATCAGATTTGACAATTTCATTATTTAGTGAAAAGTAATTGTGGTTTTGAGTGGTAAATATATTCAGGGGTAAATGAATTATTTCAATGTAATTATTGAAGTCTGTTATGTAACATATACAAGTTAACTAAATAGTGTGTATGGAGATGGTATTCACCTGACAGTTGCCCACAAAAGGGAGTGGTCATACGGCTTCAAACCGGATAACAAAACGGTACCCCTACCGTGTT
>NZ_JBFODN010000234.1:0-8430 GCF_040908345.1 Aeromonas sp. R3-1 | reverse complement strand
GTAAGCTATTGAAATTGAAGGTTATATTTGTGCTGTGATGTACGAGAATGAGGGTTCGAATCCCTCCCTCACCGCCAAATTTAAAAAAAACCGACCTCAGGGTCGGTTTTTTGCTTTCCGGCAAACGCAAACACCTATGCCGACAAGTGAGCCAGAGCCACGCAGTGGCAGATCATCCACGCACTCATCCCCCGGTTTGCAAAGCCCTGATGGAACATCACTGCTTTTCGTATTGCCAGCTCCCGCCCCCTACCTTGCTTTTGTGATTGCCCCACCCGACAAGCGTTCCTTCCTGTCACAACAGGAGCAACAAGATGATTGCAATGCCATCTTATGGCCGCAACACGCCTTCTTTTATGGACGTTACCCAGCGCCCATTAATTGCTCAGCGATTGGATTTCATTTTGAAAAACTGATACTTAAGTAGCTACACTAGCAATTATCAACATGCAGGGACGTGTAAAAGATGAGCTTGATTGGCTTGGTACTGGCGTTGATCGCCATCCTTGGCGGCAACATGATCGAGGGTGGTCATCCCAGTGCACTGCTCGATCTGCCCGCATTTCTTATCGTGATAGGTGGCACCATAGGTGCTGCGCTGACCCAGTTCCCTTTCTCCGTCGTCGGCAGCACCATGAGGCGTTTCAAATGGCTGCTCTCTCCCCTCAAACTCGACCTGCTGGAACAGGCCCAGTTGCTGGAGACCCTGGCAGGCAACGCCCGCCGCAGCGGTATGCTGGCGCTGGAAGGGATGATCGAGGAGATCAAGGATCCCTTCCTGAAGAAAGGGGTGCAGATGATGGTCGATGGCTACGAGAAGGCCAAAATCCACGAGGTGCTGGAGAACGAGATCGAATTTGAACAGGAAGATCTCGAACAGACGGTCAAATTCTATGAAGCCATGGGCGGCTACTGCCCGACCATGGGGATCGTCGGGGCGGTATTTGGCCTGATCCACGCCATGGGTCTGCTGGATGCCCCCGACAAGCTGGGCGGCGCCATCGCGGTGGCCTTTATCGCCACCATCTACGGGGTATCCGCAGCCAACCTGATCTTCTTGCCGTTCGGCAACCGCTACAAAGGGTTCGCCCACCAGATCCGCCACTACAAGGAGATGACCCTGACCGGCATTCTCTGCATCGTGGATGGCGAATCCCAGGCACGCCTGCAAGTTACCCTCGAACCTTATCTGGGAGGTCACGGTGGCCAAAAAGAAAAAGGCTGAAGCACCGGAGAACCATGAACGCTGGCTGGTCTCCTATGCCGACTTCATGACCCTGCTGTTCGCCCTGTTTGTGGTGCTCTACTCCTTTGCCATGGCAAAGCAGTCCGAAACCCGGGTGCTTATCCAGGGCTTTATCGAGTCGCTGGGTAAAATCGGCCTCATCTCCCCGCCTGCCGGCTCACCTTTGATGCAGGGGGGCACAGGGATTCTCGAGCCAGAATCAAAAACTACGCCGAGCAGCCCGAAAGAGGAGACTGTGCTGGAAAAAGATGCCCCCATGGCGGCATCGGACCCCTTCAACGAGACCATAGGTGCCTCGGAAAAACCGAGCGCCACCGAAGCTTGGCCCCACAAGACCAAGGAGCAGGAGTGGGTGCAGGTGACCAAGCAGAAGCTTGAGCAACAGCTCAAGGCCCAGATCGAATCGAAGGATCTGGAGGTCGAGCAGCTTGGCAGTCAGCTGGTGATCCGCATTGGCGAGAAGGCGCTGTTTCCCGCCGATTCGGCGTTCCTGCAGCCCCAGTTCATCCCGCTGGTCAACAAGATCGCCGGCATTTTGGCCAACATCCCGGGGCAGGTAGTGGTCACCGGTCATACCGACAACTCCCAAGCGCCGGTGGAGCTCTATCGCAACAACTGGGAGCTCTCGGTGCTGCGGGCCTCCTCCATCGTGCAGACCATGCTGACCAATCCCCAGCTGGATGCCAGACGAGTCATCGCTCAGGGGGTTGCCGACACTCAACCCCGCTTTGCCAATGACACCCCCGAACATCGCCAGGCAAATCGCCGGGTCGATATCACCCTCTCTCAAGGCAAGGCAGCAGAAGAGTCGCTGCAACTGCTCAAGCCCTGATCCCCCCGCTCCCGCTTCGCGCGGGAGCCTCTTTTGAACACAGAATCCTGTTATGTCTATTTGTGTTATTGTCCAAATCAAGGAACTAACTGAGGACTTGGTGATCTGATCACCACCATCCTCTTCAAGTCTGCATCATGGGTCACCAACTGGCCTCAATACAACAAGTCTTTGCTTAACCGTGGTTCACTCACCTTCTGGGTTGATGCCGAGGCCATGCGTAACTGGTTTCACCACGACCATCATAGGCGGCGGGGACGCAGCCAGCTCTACACCGACCAAACCATCTCTACCTTCCTGATGCTCAAGGGGATTTTCAGCCTCACGCTTCGCGCAACTCAGGGGCTACTCGACTCCCTGTTCGAGTTGATGAACCTACCGCTTTGTGCCCCCGATTACAGTTGTGTCAGCAAGCGGGCCCGTACGGTAGCTGTGGCCTATCGACAACCCGCCAAGGGACGTATCACCGACCAGGTCATCGACTCGACCGGCCTGAAGGTATTTGGTGAAGGCGAGTGGAAAGTCAGAAAACACGGTGCCGAGAAGTGGCGAGTGTGGCGCAAACTGCATCTGGCGGTGGACCCAGCAACTCACGATATCGTGGCAGCGGAAGTCTCGCTGGAAAATGTCCATGATGCCGAGGTGCAGCCCACCTTACTCGATCCCCTGCGGCGCAAGCTGGGCCGTATTTATGCGGATGGCGCCTACGACAGCAAAGCCAGCCATCAGCTGATAGCAGGTAAAGGGGCGACAGCCTGTATCCCGCCTCGCAAGAACGCGGGGTTATGGAAAAAGGGACACCCAAGAAATGAGGCCGTGCTGGTGATGCGCAAGGAAGGGTTGGCGCACTGGAAGAAGATATCGGGGTATCACCGGCACTCGCTGGCAGAGACGGCGATACATCGGTTCAAGCAGTTGCTGGCGGGGAAAATCAGTCTGCGTAACTACAACGGACAAGTGGGAGAAATGAGGTGTCCTGACAAGATCGGACAGTCCCGGATCAAGCAGCCTGAGCTGTTCTCCAATACCTCTTGTTAAACTCCGTCGGGCTGACATTGCCAAGTCGTGAATGCCGACGTTGGCGGTTGTAAAAAATCTCTATGTACTCCTGGATCGCTGCCTTGGCCTCCGCTCTCGTCTTGAATCTATGGTGGTGAACCAGTTCATTTTTAAGAGTCCCCCAAAAGCTTTCTATCAGGGCATTGTCGAAGCAGTTCCCCTTGCGTGACATGGAGGTCTGCATACCAAATTGTACCTGGAGAGCCCGGTAAGCCTTGGCACACCCCGGTCTGTGTGATGGATAAGCCCAACAGGCTGCCTCTTCTGCTGCACATTCTGCTGCACAGCCCGAAACAGCGCCTGACTGACCAACCCGGTGGTCATTCGCTCTCCCATCACATAACCCACTATCTCACAGGTAAACACATCCTTGAGACCAGCCAGATAAAGCCAACCTTCGTCGGTGGCGATATAGGTGATATCACAGGTCCAGACTGAGATGACGGGAAAATAACGCGCGGGATGGCGTGCTGACGCCATCCCGCGATTCAAGTCAGTAGGTCACTGCGCGTCCGGCTGGTTGGCAGGGGCCGCCTTGATAAAGGCTTGCAACTGCTCGCAGTTGGCGACGATGCGACGGATGGTGGGGTAATCGTCCAGGGTCATGTCGTAGCGGCGGGCGTTGTAGACCTGGGGCACCAGCATGCAGTCGGCCAGGGTCACTTCGTTACCGACGCAGTAGACACCGGCGGTGGTCATCAACAGCTGTTCGAGGGCGGTGAAGGTCTCGTCAATCCAGTGGCGATACCAGCGGGCCTCCTGCTCGTTGTTGGCCCTGAAGTGCTCTTCCAGATAGTTGAGTACCCGCAGATTGTTGAGCGGGTGAATATCGCAGGCGATCATGTTAACGATCTGGCGCACCCGGGCCCGCGCGTCGGGGGAAGAGGGCATCAGAGAATAGGCGGGATAGGTCTCGTCAAGGTACTCCATGATGGCGACCGACTGACCGATCTGCACATCGCCATCCACCAGAAACGGCACCAGCCCTTGCGGATTGATCCGGCGATAGGCCTTCTCGCTCTGCTCGCCTTGCCGCAAATTGATGGGATGCTGCTCATAGGCGAGCCCCTTGAGCTGCAACACGATCCGCACCCGAAAACTTGCCGACGAACGCCAATAGCCAAACAACTGCAACATAATCTGTCCCTGCATCTTATCTGGGCCCGAAGCCCGGCAGGTGCTCGCCACCTGCCTCCTTGTGTATCCGGCACCGGTTGAGGGCTCGTCGTGATCCGGACATATCCCGAATATCCTTGCCGCCAACCGGCGCTGGCCATCAACCTCCCTGACCGCTCGCTGGCACCACCTGTTGAGAGATGGTGCCAAACAGGTTTTGGCCAGAGCGATCTTCCATCGCGATCGACACTCTATCACCAAACTGCAAATAGGGGGTTATAGCTTGATCACAATCAAGAATTTCCAGCATGCGGCGCTCGGCGATGCAGGATGAACCGGCGCTGCGATCGTAGTTGGAGACGGTACCCGAGCCGATGATGCAGCCCGCACCAAGGGGACGGGTCTTGGCCGCATGGGCAATCAGCTCGAAGAAGTTGAAGGTCATGTCCACCCCGGCATCCGGTGCGCCAAACAGGGCACCATTCAGATGGGTGTGCAGGGGCAGCATCACCTTGCCATCACGCCAGTCATCGCCCAGCTCATCCGGGGTGATGGCCACCGGCGAGAAGGCGCTGGATGGTTTGGACTGGAAGAAGCCAAAGCCCTTGGCCAGCTCCCCCGGGATCAGGTTGCGCAGGCTCACGTCGTTGACCAGCATCAGCAGCTTGACGTGACTGGCGGCCCCCTGCGGGCTCACCCCCATCGGCACGTCGTCGGTGATGATGGCGACTTCCGACTCGAAATCGATCCCCCACTCTTCCGAACCCATCACGATGGGGCCACGGGGGGCGAGAAAGCTGTCGGAGCCCCCCTGATACATCAACGGATCGTGCCAGAAGCTCTCCGGCATCTCGGCGCCGCGCGCCTTGCGCACCAGCTCCACATGGTTGACGTAGGCGCTGCCATCGGCCCACTGGTAGGCACGCGGCAAGGGAGAGAGGCAAGACGCTTCGTCAAAGGGGAATGCCTCACCAACGTGGCCCTCGTTAAGCTGCTGATAGACAGCCTCGAGCCTTTGGGCAACCTCGGCCCACTCGTCGAGGGCGGTCTGCAACGTCGGGGCAATCTCGCTCACCCGTACCGCCCGGGTCAGATCCCGGCTCACCACCACCAAAGCGCCATCGCGCTTGCCATTGTTCAATGTTGCCAATTTCATAAGCGATTCCTTATTTACCGGCAGCAGCGTCCGGGCGCTGCCAGCTGGAGACATACCGGGTGTTCTCGATCCCTTCGCACAGACTGCCGACGTTCAGCGCATCGCGG
Source organism: Aeromonas sp. R3-1 (assembly GCF_040908345.1). Lineage (NCBI taxonomy): Bacteria > Pseudomonadati > Pseudomonadota > Gammaproteobacteria > Aeromonadales > Aeromonadaceae > Aeromonas > Aeromonas sp. R3-1. The sequence continues at coordinate 2,914 of NZ_JBFODN010000234.1, read as the reverse complement.
GTATCTAGCATCACCGCCACCTCGTCGGTGAACTTCTTGGCATAGGCCTGCCCTGCCGCAAACGCCTTGGGATGGGGGCCGTGGGTGAAACCGGCGGGATGGAAGGTGACCATGCCCCGCTCGATATTGTCCCGGCTGAAGAAATCCCCGGCGTGGTAAAAGAGCACCTCGTCGTAATCGTCATTGCTGTGATAGAAGGGCACCTTGAGGGCGCCGGGATCGCTCTCGATGGGGCGTGGCACGAAGGTACAGATCACGAAGCGGCTCGCCACAAAGGTCGAATGAGCCGACGGCGGCAGATGGTAGCGGTGGCTCATCAGCGGGCGGATATCGCGCCAGTTGAGGCGCACCACGCACAAGTCCCCGTGCCAACCTTGCGCATCCAGCGGGTTGAAGGGCCAGGTGATGACCGACACCTGATCGTGGCGCTTCACCTGCAGCGACCAGGGATTCTCATCCTGCTGGGCCAAAAAGCGCTCGTTGATGGCGGGCACATCGAGCGCAGTCGGGTCGAAGATGGCGTGATTGCCCACCAGCCCCTTGTCCGGCAGCTGGTAGCTGTCGTTGGTCGCCTCGATCATCAGGATGAACAGGGGCGCCGTCGGCTCGATGCGCCACATGGTGCCACGGGGGATCACCACGTAGTCGCCATCGCGAAGAGTCAGGTGGCCGTAGTCGCAGAAGAACTCACCGCCCCCCTCGTGGATAAAGAGCAGCTCGTCGCCGTCGGCATTGCGCACCAGAAACGGCATCGCCTCGGAGAGCCGCCAGACTCGGTAGCGGCAGTGGGGGTTGCTGAGAATGTCGGGAGCCACCCAGGGAGAGAGCGAGCTTACCTCCTCCTGGAGGGCATTCAAGTCAAACAGCCGTGGCCGCAGCGGCCCTTCCCAACTGCTCCAGTCGGTGGGGGCATGCTTGTGGTGCATGTGGGTAGCTGGGCCAAAAAAGCCGCTGCGCCCCAACTCGCGCTCATAGATGGCCTGCTCCGGCAGATCGGCATGGGCCTGTCGGGAGTGGGTCCCCTCCCGATGGGGGAAGTTAATCCAGTTACGCATTGCTCGCACCCTCTTTGCGGGCACCCTTCTCATCCTCACCGCCACCCAGCACGCCGCGGCGGATCTGGTCCAGCTCTATCGATTCAAACAGCGCCTTGAAATTGCCCTCGCCAAACCCTTCGTTGCCCTTGCGCTGGATGATCTCGAAGAAGACCGGGCCTATCACGGTATCGGTGAAGATCTGCAACAGGATGCCATCCTTGGTGGGGGAGCCGTCGATGAGGATGCGCAGCTCTTTGAGGGCCGCCAGATCCTCCTGATGCCCCTCGACCCGGCTGTTCACCTTCTCGTAGTAGGTATCGGGCGTCGGCATAAAGCCGGTACCACGGCTGCGCAGGGTGCGGATGGTCTGGTAGATATCGCTGGAGGCCATGGCGATGTGCTGGATCCCCTCCCCCTTGTACTGACGCAGGTACTCCTCGATCTGGGACTTGTCATCCGCCGACTCGTTGATGGGAATGCGGATCTTGCCGCAGGGGGCGGTCATGGCGCGCGAATGCAGCCCGGTCAGCTTGCCCTCGATATCGAAGTAGCGAATTTCGCGGAAGTTGCCGATCCGCTCGTAGAAGTTGGACCAGACATCCATATTGCCGCGATGCACGTTGTGGGTCAGGTGATCGATCTCCATAAGACCGGCATCTACCTCTGCCATCCGGGCCTGCCAGTCGGGGTAGAAGACAAAATCCACGTCATAGATGGAGCCCTTGTCGCCATAACGGTCAACAAAGGAGAGAGTGCTCTCGCCGATACCGTAGATGGCGGGAATATTGAGCTCCATCGGGCCAATCTTGCCGACAAAAGGCTTGGCCCCCTTGGCGATGGCGTACTGCTGGGCTTTACCCGCATCGCTCACCCGAAATGCCATGCCGCAAACGCTCGGTCCGTGCAGGCTGGCAAACTGCTCCGCCTGGGAGTGAGGCTCAGCATTGACCACAAAGTTGATATCCCCCTGCCGGTAGAGCCAGCACTGTTTGTGTTTGTGCTTGGCGACCTCGGCAAACCCGAGCGAAACAAACAGGCTCTTGAGAGCGGCAATCCCCTTGGCATCGGGGGCTGTGTACTCGACAAACTCGAAACCGTCAGTGCCTAACGGATTGATGGTGTGGGTGGCGGAAGAGGTGGCATTCATCGGGCGCTCCTTGCTCTTGATTCGGTTAAAACGGATTGCGGCACGCAGCGGTGCGGCAAGTGTTAACAACTTGTTTCATTAGATGCAGGGCGTAGCCGGAAGAGAAGAGGCGGGCTGCAGATAGTTTTTCGCAGCTGGAAGCAAAATATGTAAATGGATTGTGACATTCAAGCCGCAGCCCTGCGGATCAAAGTGTGACGACCCGCATGGCTGTCAGTTTTGCCTTACAGTTGCCAGTTTTTGACCATCAGATGGGGCAAGCGGGCACGGGCTTTTTGCAGTCGCGTGGGCGTCGGATTGATCAACCACGCCTCTTTCCCCAACCCCAGCAGCGGCAGATCGTGTAGGCTGTCGCTCAAGGCCAGCTCGGCATCGAGGGCGCAAATCTCCGGCAGCAGCTTGTGCTGGCCGTGGCAATAGAAGCGCGGCATCAGGCCGCCAAAACGGTAGTGCATCTGCGAGCCAATGATCCGGTGGGGCAACTGGCCGGGCAGTTGCTGATAGAGCTGGGCTCGCACCAGCGCGCAGGGGCTGGCGGAGATCACCCAGCAGCGCGCCCCCTCGTTTTGCAGCAATTCGCGAGCCTGACGATACAGCCCCGGCCTGGTGCGGCAATAGGCGCGCACCAGCTTGCGCCAGCCCAAAGGAGAAAGCCCCAATGAGATGGCCCACCAGATAAGGGAGATACCGCACCGCCGCTGGTTGGGTAGCAGCTGACTTGGCAACAAAT
>NZ_JBFODN010000233.1:0-6097 GCF_040908345.1 Aeromonas sp. R3-1 | reverse complement strand
CAGCCTTCGTCGGTGGCGATATAGGTGATATCACCGGTCCAGACTTCGTTGGGCTTCGTCGGCGCAAAGACCTGACCAAGGAGATTCTCCGCCACAGGCAGGGAATGAGCAGAATGGGTTGTCGTCTTGAATTTGCGCTTTTGTTTGCAAGACAACCCCATTTCGCGGCGCAATCGCCCAATCCGGTCCCGTCCAGCGTAAAATCCTTCGGCGGCCAACTCAGCTTGTAAACGCGCAGCGCCATAGGTCTGGCGCGTCTTGCTGTGAGCAGCCCTAATGGGATGGTCTGCTCCATCCACCCCGCTATGCTGGAGCCAGCATCAAGGAGGCTCATCATGACGCAAGCGCAGATTTACATTTACGGGATCGATTTAGGCAAAAATTGGTTTCACCTGGTGGCGATGGATCGCATGGAGCAGGTATTGACCAAGCAAAAGCTCACTCGTTCACAACTGAAACAGTTCATCAGTACGACTCCCCCCTGTCGGGTTGCCTTCGGGGCATGTCCCGGTTCGCAATACTGGGGGCGCCTGTTTCAACAGGCGGGGTTCGAACCCAAGATTATCCCTTCCCAATTTGTGAAGCCCTACCTCAAATCAAACAAGAATGACTTCAACGATGCTACCGCTATTGCCGAGGCTGGTAACAGAGGCACTATGCGCTGTGTCCCGTTGAAATCTCATGAACAACTGGCATTGCAGCGACTCATCGCGTCCGTCAGCGTTTCATCGTCGAACGTACCACCACTGTCAATCAGATGCGAGCGTTGCTGCTGGAATATGGGCTCACCGTGCCAGTCGGCAGAAAAGTCTTCGAGCGCGCCCTACCGGCGATCCTTGAAGATGCCGAGAATGGCTTGCCTGACTTTATCCACGCCCTGGTATTACGCCTGAGAGAACGGTGGCAACAGCTGGATACTCAGATTGATGACATGAGCCTCATGCTCGGACAAGCCTCCAGCGCATCAGGTTTGTGCCAAAAAATCAGTACCGTCCCCGGTATTGGACCGATTGTCTCAACCGCGTTGATTGCCGCGATTGGCAATGGCTCACAATTCAAGAAAGCCCGCGACCTGTCAGCCGGTCCCCAGGCAATATTCAACGGGCGGCAAATCTTCGCTCGGCGGGATCAGTAAGCGTGGCAATAGCTATTTAAGGCAAATGGTTATTCAGGGCGCCAAAGCGCTAAAAATTCACATGAAGCGCGACAAATCATCGTTAGGCGAATGGATCGCCAGGCTGGAGGCCGGCCATCACCATCATGTGGTACTTATCGCCCTGGCCAACAAGATAATGCGAATTTGCTGGAAAGTGCTGACATCCGGCAGGGATTACCAACCGTATCCCGACGCAAGCTCAGCCGTTTAACAGATAGAACTCATACCCGGTTTTGCGGGCCCAAAACAGATGACAGAAGCGTTTACCCCACGACATTGCAGCCTGGCTAAAAAAGCAGTCTCTTGTGACTGATAGCTTTATTAGGACGACGACGTGCGGCTCCCATCAAGGCCAGAGCCGGAAAACGGCTCACAGACAGGCTGGATACATTGACGCAAACGACTTCTGGAAATCAGTTGAAGCCTGCAGATAAGGAGCAGATCATACATTTTTATGATGTCGCGCTCCATGTTAGCTTGTGCGAGAGCGTTGCGTAGCCGGGCCACTTCAGCCTCCAGCTCGGCGACAGAACGCGGGCCGATGTATCTTGGCTGCGACCACCCAGTGGCTGACAATGTGGACAACCATTGCATGCCGGTAACTGACTATTGAGCGAGGTAATGGTGTGGGGTGCAGTGAGCTCCTGCTGAGCAACACAGTGCTGGCGCAGGGTTAACTGGGGAAAGAGGGACAACAGGTGTTGAAAGGCTGGGGTATCCATGATGGTAGACCTAATGGTGATGGCCTACTTCAAGATTAGCCTTTCAACACGTAATAGGGACAGAGCCAATAAAAAGGGCCCGCAGGCCCTTAAAAAATAACGATATTATCCACCAAACAGATGGTGGCTGACGATGAACAGGCCGCCGGAGAGCAGCATGGTCAGCGGCAGGGTCAGCACCCAGGCCATCAGGATGGTCTTGATGGTCTGGCTCTGCAGGCCGGATTTGTTGGCTACCATGGTCCCCGCCACCGCAGAAGAGAGGATGTGGGTGGTGGACACCGGCATACCGGTCAGACTGGCGACCCCGATGGAGGTTGCAGCAGTGATCTGGGCCGCAATGCCCTGGCTGTAGGTCATGCCGGTGGTGCCGATCTTCTCGCCCACGGTATGGACGATACGACGCCAGCCCACCATGGTGCCGCAACCCAGCGCCAGCGCGATGGAAACGATCACCCAGGTCGGTGCGTATTCAGCGGTCGCGGTCAGATCCTTGCGCCATTTGGCCAGATCGGTCAGCTCCTTGGCTGGCAGCGGCAGCTTGGCAGCCTTGCGGGCGGTGTCATCGATACAGAGCAGCAGACGACGCACTTCGCGGCGGTCGGTCAGGCTCATCTGATCATAAGTACGCACGGCACCCAGACGGGCATCCAGGGTGGCCATCGCCTGCAGCACGCCATCGGCGGAGCAGTGAGTCATCAGCTCTTCCTGAGCCGTTGCCGGTGCAGAGAAGTTGATGACGCCAGAGAGGGCGGACTGGTTGCGCTGGTAGATCTCCATGATGCGCTGGTTGGCATCCTGGGTCCGGTCCAGATCATAGGCGCGGCTGTTCATGTCCAGTGCGAAATAGGCTGGAGCCATACAGATCAGCACCAGCATCACCAGACCGATACCCTTCTGGCCATCGTTGGAGCCGTGCACGAAGCTGACGCCCATGGCCGAGGCCACCAGGGTCAGACGCGCCCAGAACGGCGGGTGTTTCTTGCCATCCACCAGCTGGCGCTCTTCCGGCGTTTTGTGGATCTTGTTGCTGGTCCAGATGCGCTTCATCGCCAGCAGCAGCAGCGCCGCGATGATGAAGCCGATGGTGGGAGAGATGATGAGGGAAAGCATGATGTCGATCGCTTTGCCCACGTTGATCCCTTCTGTCACCGGTTTATGGGTGATCCAGGCATAGGCGCCACCTACCCCCAGAATGGAACCGATCAAGGTATGTGAACTGGAGGCCGGGATCCCGAAGAACCAGGTGCCCAGGTTCCACACGATGGCGGAAAACAGCAAGGAGAAGACCATGATCAACCCTTGGGTGGAGTCCATCCCAAGCAGCAGGTCGATGGGCAGCAGATGGACAATGGCATAGGCCACACCCAGACCGCCGAACATGACGCCAAAAAAGTTGAAGATCCCCGATGCAACGACCGCTAGGTGAGCTGGCATCGCCTTGGTATAGATAACCGTTGCTACCGCGTTGGCGGTATCGTGAAAGCCGTTGATAAATTCATAGGCAAGCACAAAAAAAACGGCCAATACCAAACCGATTGACCACCACAAACCCAAACCACTAAACATTTCAAACATAAAAAAAGCCTGTTTATGAGTTGCGGCGGATTATGCCAGATGGCGGCCAACACCATAGCCACCATTGAAATATTTCAGCCATAAAAAAAAAGAGCTTTTTGGGAAAAAATATCCTAGAGCCAGTCCTCATGCGGCTTGCCATCGATTAATTAAAGCCGCTAATGATTGCGGGAAAGGGCAAAAATAGCTGACAATTAAGCCAATAATTTCATTTTTATGACGTTTTTATGACAGAAAAACGGGCGAAAGTGGTGATAAAACGTCCCTGCCCCGCCAATCTCATCCGACCAGCACCATCAACCCCATATCCGTTTGATTCCAGATGCAAAAAGGGAGCACCTTGTGCTCCCTTGAATCGTTGCCGTGTTGCCAGTTATCAATCCTGATTGATGCGGCTGGCAACGGCGCCCTGCTGGCTCTTGTACTTGGCATTTTCCCGCTTGTTGTAGGGACGGGCCGCGACGCCGGAGAGCATCTCGAAGTTCAAGGCGCCGATCTTCATCTTCGGACGCAGCGCCAGCGGCAATTTGCCGCCGTTGTAGAACTCCAGCACGATGCGACCGGACCAACCCGGATCGATCCGGTGCGCCGTCACGTGCACCATCAAACCCAGGCGCGCCAGTGAAGAGCGGCCATCCAGCCAGCCAACGATATCGGCAGGCAGAGTAACGGATTCGTAGGTCACCGCCAGCGCCAGCTGACCCGGGTGAAGGTAGAAGGCTTCGCCATCGGGGATGTGGATCTCGTCACTCATCACCCGATCGATGGCATCAGCCATCTCGCTGCTCGGGCCGCTCAGGTCGATATAGGGCGCGGTATGATCGCGAAACACCCGAAACTCGTTACCCAGCAGCACATCGACACTGACACCACTGATCCGCTCTACCCCGGGCCGTGGCTCAATGACGATCTTGCCTTCATCCAGATGGCGTTCAATATCGGTATCACACAGACGCATTGGGCGACTCTCCTGACAAATTGTGCTTTTAAAAAAGCCGGGCATCACCCGGCTTGTTTCATCTTAACCAATCAACATGTGGCGAATACGCGCCTTGAGCATGTCGATGGCGATGCGGTTCTTGCCACCACGGGGCACGATCACATCGGCATACTGTTTGGACGGCTCGATAAACTGCAGGAACATCGGACGCACCGTCTTCTGATACTGCTTGAGCACGGAGTCCATGGTACGGCCACGCTCCTGCACATCACGCACCAGACGGCGCAGCAGGCAGATGTCGAGCGGGGTATCCATGAAGATGGAGGCATCCATCAGATCCCGCAGACGGCTGTCGGTCAGCAGCAGGATCCCTTCCAGAATGATCACCCGGCGCGGGGCAAACGGGGTCACTTCGCTCATCCGGGTGTGTTCGGTGTAGGAGTACTGGGGAATGGCAACCGCGTCACCTTTGACCAGCTGGCTCAGGTGCTGTACCAGCAGGTCGTGATCCAGCGCGTTGGGGTGGTCATAGTTGGTCTTGACCCGCTCTTCCATGGTCAGGTGGGTCTGATCACGGTAGTAGCAATCTTCGGTGATCACACCAATCTGACCTGCGCCCAGTTCGGCCACCAGCTCTTCATAAATGGTCTGGGCTATAAGACTTTTGCCAGACGCAGATGCGCCCGCAATACCGATGATCACACACGAATGTTGAGTATCAGACATGACAAATACCTAAAAGAGAAGAGCAGTGGGGATGGTTTAAACCGATCCATTATATAAAAAAGGGTGGGTCATGCCCACCCTCAATTCCCTTTCAAGTGACCGACCGCCGATTATTCATCCAGCGCCATGGCATAGAGGGGGGTCGCAATCGGTTTTGCGCTGAAAAAGAGTTCAGCCCCTACCCTGCGCGCCAGCTTCAAATAGGCCTGAGCCAGGCTTCCTTCCGGTGCGCCGAACACCGTCGGACAGCCATCATCCATGTGTTGGCGGATATCGATGTGCAGCGGTAATTGACCAAGCAGTGCCACTTGATACTGCTCTGCCATCTTCTGGCCGCCACCGGTACCAAACAGCGGCTCATGATGACCACAGGCGCTGCAGACGTGGTAGCTCATGTTCTCGATAATACCGAGCACTGGCACATTGACCTTGTTGAACATGGCGATCCCCTTGCGGGCATCGGCCAGCGCCACATCCTGCGGGGTGGTGACGATCACTGCCGCCGAGGTAGGCACCTGCTGAGCCATAGTGAGCTGGATATCGCCAGTGCCCGGCGGCATGTCTACCACCAGATAATCCACCTCGCCCCAGCGGGTCTCATGGAGGATCTGCGCCAGCGCCTTGCTCGCCATCGGGCCACGCCAGATGGTGGCATCCTGCTCGGAGACCAGATAGCCGATGCTGTTGCTCTTGAGGCCGCAGGCCATCACCGGCTCCATCAGCTTGCCGTCATGGCTGACCGGGCGCTCCTTGAGGGTGCCCATCATGGTGGGAATGGAAGGGCCATAGATATCGGCATCGAGAATAGCGACCCGCGCCCCCTCTTTTTGCAGGGCCAGCGCCAGATTGACTGCGGTGGTGGACTTGCCTACCCCGCCCTTGCCGGAAGCAACCACGATGATGTTGCGAATGCCCTGCACGGCATTGAGGCCCTGCGCCCGCGGCATGCTGGCGACGTCAATCTCCAATGCCCAG
>NZ_JBFODN010000232.1:0-24287 GCF_040908345.1 Aeromonas sp. R3-1 | reverse complement strand
GCGTTGAAATACAGAACCCCCGATGCGGCACATAGGGGGTTCTGAGTAGAGAAATGCTAGTTGAAAATGTGTAAACCTATTTCAGGACTAGACAGTCATCTGATTGCTGCTATCCAAACGTCCGGCTTAAGTCCTTGAGCTGGCTCGCTTTGCTCTGCAAATTGGCACTGGTTTCACTCACCTGATCGATTTTGAGACTGTTATCGTGAGAGAGCGAGGATATCTGGTTGATATTGCGACTGATCTCCTCGATGACCGCTTGTTGCTCGGTGGCCGCGGCGGTGATCTGGTTGGAAAAATCAGAGACCTTGTCTATCTCGACCACAACCTGATTCAGGTTGCCGGTGCTTGCCCGGGTGGTGGCGAGGCAGGCGTTGGTTCTGGTCACATTGAGATGCATCATCTCTTTCCATCCCCCCAGGGTTTGCTGGATATGGCCAATGCTGTTCTGGATCTGCTCTGTCGCCTTATGGGTTCTGGTCGATAGGCTGCGAACCTCGTCCGCCACCACTGCAAAGCCGCGCCCCTGATCGCCTGCCCGTGCGGCTTCGATGGAGGCATTGAGCGCCAGCAGGTTGGTTTGATCCGCAATGCCGCGAATTTCGCTCATGATGGTGCCGATCCGCTCGGATTCGCTCGCCAGCTCGACAGCTGACTGGAAGGCTTGCTCCGCCTGGGTGGCAAGCGCCGACATCTCTTCTCCTGCTTCCGAAAGCTGGGTGCTGGTGGTGATGCAGTGGCTGCGGGCCTCTTCAATCTGGCTGTTGCTGTCTTGAATATTGCGGTTGATCTCCTCGGCGGCCGAAGCCATCTGGGTGACGGCGGTGGCAATCTGCTGGATCTGCGTGTCTTGCGAAGAGATATCCTGGCTGGCCAGCGAGGCGGAGCCGCGCAGGTCATTGGCCATGGCATTGAGCGAAGCTGTGGTGTCATCCACCCGGCCGAGTACGGTACGGATCTTTGCTTGCCCGAGCTTGATATGGAAATCGGCAATGCTGTGGGGGGCATCCCCCGAGAAGATAAGGCGGCTGATGCTGTCGTAATCCTGCTCGAGCTGCTGCAAGAATCGCGGTGTGAGGAAGAGAGGGTGGCGATTGAACCAGATGGCTGCCAAGAGAGGAATGATGACCCAGAGCGCCTGCAGCGGTGAGAGCAGCCAGAGCGCGCTGATCACGCTGACGAGCAGCAGAGGTATGGTCATCATGGCTGGTGTGAGTTGACGCAGGCCCATGTGAATGGCAGAGCCGGTTTCACGGGCTTTAAGGGTTTTGTACATCTTGCTGGCACGCGCTTTGTGCTCTGCGGCGGGACGGCAGCGGACGGATTGGTAACCCACCATCTTGCCATCTTCATAAATCGGGGTGACATAGGCATCAACCCAATAATAGCGACCATCTTTGCAGCGATTTTTTACCATGCCTCGCCATGGTTTGCCTGCCTGCAGGTGGGCCCAGAGATCGGCAAACGCTGCCTTGGGCATGTCGGGGTGGCGCACCAGATTGTGATGCTGCCCCAACATCTCTTCCAGGCGATAGCCTGCCACCTGACAAAACGCCGGATTGGCGTAGGTGATGTCCCCTTTGAGGTCGGTCGTCGATACCAACTGGATATCGTCGGCAAATTCAACCTCGGTATCTGTGGTGTGAAGCGAGCTGGTTACCATGATCAGGCTCCGGTTTCGGCGTAACGGAATACTTCGTTTGAGTATGGCAGAGGATGTTCATTTATTGTGTTGTTGCACATTAACTCTTGTGCTACTGCGTGGGGACGGGATGGGTCTCACATTTTTACAGCACAGTTCGGCGAGGGGAGGCAGGCCAAGTCACATGGCCCGGAGAGCAGCAAACCCCTCATCCTTTGGCTGTCTCAAATTGATTGCCGTACGGAATAGACAAACGCCGATCATCCGATCGGCGTTTGTCTAGGGTAAGCCTGATGGTTTCACACTCGGCTGCTTTGGCATTTTGCCTGTTTAAAGATGGGCGACTTAAAACAGCAGTTGCGTCAGGTAGCCCATCAGGATCGCCATGCCAAGGATCACGGTAAGGAAGGCCGCAATCATCGGGGTTCTGAACATGGATTTGAGCAGGATCACCTCGGTCAGGCTGGCACCGGCACTGCCGATGATCAGCGCCATGACGGCGCCCATTCCCATCCCTTTGCCCAGCAGTACCGACGCCAGCGGGATCACGGCCTCGGCACGGATGTAGAGCGGGATCCCGACGATGGCGCTGAAGGGGATGGCCAGCGGGTTGTCGGCGCCGGCATGGGCGGCGATCCACTCGGCCGGAATAAAACCGTAAATAAACGAGCCGATGAGCACCCCCAGCAGCAGGAAGGGCAATACCGCTTTGAACTGCTGCCAGGCATCGATGCGAGCTTTGACCCAGGCGGTGGGGAGCTGTGGCGCTCTGGTCAGGGCAGCCGTGCCATCGCCGCAGCAGGGGAGGGTGGCCTGCTCTGCCATCTCTGGTTGCGGAGCCGGGCAGCACGTTGCCCTGTTGAGGGGTTTGATTGCGCGAATGGCGCCGCGTTGGTTGTCACTGCAATGTGTTTGAGTGTTGGCGCGGGTCGCCAGGCCACAGCCGCTACCGCAAGAGGGGGTGGCCTCTTTGGGCTCGATGACATGGCGCTCGAACCCCAATCTGTCGAGCAGCATGCTCGCCATGACGGAGACGCTGGCGGCGATCACGGCGTAGAGCAGGGTCACTTTCCAGCCAAAGGTGGCCCACATCAAGCCGACGATGATGGGGTTCAGCAGTGGCGAAATAAACAGGAAGGTGAGGGTGGGGCCAAAGCCAGCCTTGGCCGAGAGCAGCCCTCTCAGCATGGGGATGGTGGAGCAGCTGCAAAAGGGGGTGACGGCACCGAGCAGGGCTGAGAGCAGATAGCCCTTGCCATGTCTCGCCCCCAGCATCCGCTGGATCTTCTCGTCGGGGATCTTCTGACGGATCAGGCTGACCCCGGCGCTAATGACCAGAAACAGCACCGACAGCTCGACAGCCAGAAACAGGAACATCTGGGCTGCATCGGTCAGCATGGTTAACCACTCATTCATTGTCGTACCCTCACTTGGTTTCTATATTTCCAAAATAATCGAAATGAATGGCCGGTCAAGATATTTCTGGTATTATCGAAATATCAAATTTGTGGAGGGCGCAGAGATGCAACTGGAAGAGGTCGCCAAGGCATTGAAAGAGCTGGGTCATCCGACCCGGCTGTTTATCTTCAAGCATCTGGTCAAGGCGGGAGAGCAGGGGCTGCCGGTGGGTGAGCTGCAAAAGCAGCTGGCGATCCCCGCTTCCACCCTCAGCCACCATATTGCGGCGCTGGTCTCGGTGGGGCTGGTGAAGCAAAACCGGGAGAGTCGCACCCTGCTTTGCGTCTCTCAATACGCGGTGTTGGAGGAGATCATCGCCTTTTTCCGCGATGAGTGTTGCGTCAACAGCCCGGAGCATCGGCAAGATCAAAGGCAAGAGCTGCCTTCCTGAGGGCTATGGCTGCTAGTAGTGCGGTCAGTTGCGCTGCGCGCAATAAAAAAACGCCGATCATGTGATCGGCGTTTTGCATTGATGTCGCTAGATTCGGGCATTAACCCAGATTGGCTGCGACCTTGCTTTGGGCTTGTCCTTTGCGCTTGATGACAAAGCCAATGCCCAACACCACCAGCCAGGCTGGGATCAGTTCGACCGAGATGCGGAAATCGGGGGTCATATACATGATCACCAGGATGCCAGCCATGAACGCGAGGCAGAGGTAGTTGCCGAAGGGATACCAGAACGCCTTGAACTTGGGCTGGACACCCTCTGCGACCTTGGCCTTGCGGAACTTGAGGTGCGCGAGGCTGATCATCGCCCAGTTGATCACCAGTGCGGAGACCACCAGCGCCATCAGCAGGCCGAACGCCTTGCCCGGCATCAGGTAGTTGATCAGCACGCAGAGCAGGGTGGCGATGGCCGAGACCGAGAGTGCAACCAGCGGCACGCCGCTCTTGTTGGTTTTGAGCAGGGCTTTCGGGCCGTTGCCCTGTTTGGCCAGACCGAACAGCATCCGGCTGTTGCAGTAGACGCAGCTGTTGTAGACCGACAGTGCGGCCGTCAGCACCACGATGTTGAGCACGGTGGCGACCAGATTGCTGTCCAGTGCGTGGAAAATCATCACGAACGGGCTGCCCCCTTCCACCACTTTACCCCAAGGGTAGAGGGACATCAGGATAGCCAGAGCGCCGATGTAGAAGATGAGGATGCGGTAGATCACCTGATTGGTGGCCTTGGGAATGCTCTTCTCGGGGTTGTCCGCTTCGGCGGCGGTAATGCCCACCAGCTCCAGACCGCCAAAGGAGAACATGATCACCGCCATCGCCATCACCAGACCGCTGATGCCGTTGGGGAAGAAACCGCCCTGAGCCCACAGGTTGGTGACGCTTGCCTCGGGTCCGCCGGCACCGGAGAGGAGCAGATAGCCGCCAAAGCCAATCATGCCGATGATGGCGACCACCTTGATGATGGCGAACCAGAACTCCATTTCGCCAAACGCTTTGACGTTGGAGAGGTTGATGGCGTTGATCAGCACGAAGAAGAAGGCTGCCGACATCCAGGTCGGGATCTCGGGCCACCAGTACTGGACATAGATGCCCACCGCGGTCAGCTCGGCCATGCTCACCAGCACGTAGAGCACCCAGTAGTTCCAGCCGGACGCAAAACCGGCAAACTCGCCCCAGTATTTGTAGGCAAAGTGGCTGAATGAACCGGCTACCGGCTCTTCCACCACCATTTCACCGAGCTGGCGCATGATCAGGAAGGCGATAAAGCCGCCGATGGCATAACCCAGCAGGACTGAGGGGCCTGCCATCTTGATGGTTTGGGCAATGCCCAGAAAGAGGCCGGTGCCGATGGCGCCGCCCAAAGCAATCAACTGAATGTGGCGGTTTTTAAGGCCGCGCTTCAGCTCCTCACCGTCTTGTTTCAAATCCATGGGTCTGTCCTTACGTCTCTGTTGTCTCTGGTCGGTGTTGGGCTCATCCTGAGCAGGCCGCAGTGCGTAGCCAAAACCTGACGAAAGCTGTATTTATTTCGTTACACCATGCCATTTTCAATTTTTAGTGTTGGCTGGCAACCGAAGCAGAATAGTGATAATCCGCCATGAATGCACCTGTTTTCCATCTCTAATGGCCGTGTTTTGTACCAAAGGCAGCTTTTTCATGATCTGAAGAGGCTTCTTGGTAGTTTTTGGTTAATGTTTGTGCAATCGAATTCTGTTTGATTGACATTTTGTCTTGTTGGTGTGCTTTTGTGGTGCCAAGCCACAAATGGATGCAAATGATGCCAAACAAGCGAGAGTACAGGGAAGAGTGCAGGGAGTTGGAGTACAGAAAGTGCGAAAGCGTGCTGCAACAAGGGGTTGCCCGGAGTGTGCTGGTGGCGCTCTGGTTAGGGATTGCCGCCAGTCCGCTGTTGTTGCTGGTGGCCGCGATTATGTTGCTGGGTTGGCTGTTACTCGGTGATCAGGAGTTGCTGCACTACTGGCAGCCGCTGTTGCTGGCTGGCGGGGTAACGGGGGCGCTCGTTGGCGGCTGGTTGGCGGAGCGGGTTCGCCTGCGCCACGGTTTGCTGGCCTTCTATGCCCGGTTGATGAACAACCCTGAGCTCAATCGTTAGTGAACGCTGGCTGTTTGCCGAGCGCAGCAGAACGGAATCGAATAGCGGCTAACTGGCAGCGGGTGACAAGGGCACAACGGCAAGGTCGACAAGAAGAGGGATAAGCATTTGTGGTGCTTATCCCTTTTTTATCCACGCTTTTCACTGTCATCGATGTGAATTGCAGTTCGCCACAGCTGACTTTCGCCGCGACACTGTAATTTTTATCTTTTGTTGATGCCGATAGCTGTCAAGCTGGCTTAACAGAGCTGGCGGCGCAGACCGGTCGCTTCGAGGACCTTGGCGCTGATCTCCTCCACCGAGTGGGAGCTGGTATCCAGGAAGCGGATCGCCTCCTGGCGAAACAGTCGCTCCACGCAGGCCAGCTCCTGCTCGCACTGTTCGATGGAGGAGTAGCGGCTGTTGGCACGGCGCTGGTTACGGATCTCGTGCAGCCGCTGCGGCGCTATGGTGAGGCCAAACAGCTTGTGACGGTTGGCCTTGAGGGGGGCGGGCAGCTCCAGCATCCCCATGTCCTGCTCGATAAAGGGGTAGTTGGCGGCGCGAATGCCAAACTGCAGCGCCAGATAGAGGCTGGTGGGGGTCTTGCCGCAGCGGGAGACCCCGATCAGGATGATGTCCGCCTCATCGTACTCTTTGGTGGTGATGCCATCGTCGTTGGCCAGCGCAAAGTTGACCGCCTCGATGCGATCGTCATAGAGCTTGCGGTTCTCCATACCGTGGGTGCGGTGGAGGCGGGGCTCGGCTTTGACCCCCAGCTCCTGCTCCAGCGGGCTGACGAAGGTGTTGAGAAAGTCGTGGCCGCACGCCTCCGATTTCAGTACCTCTTCCCGTACCAGCGGGTCGACAATGGTGTGAAACAGGATGGGGCGTACCCCGGTCTGGCGAAACTGCTCGTCGATCCGCATCCGTACCTGACGCGCCTTCTCCTGTGTCTCCACAAAGGGGATAGTGATCTGCTCGAAGGCCAGCGGAAACTGGCTCAGTACCGCGTGGCCGAACACTTCGGCGGTGATGGCGGTGCCGTCTGAAACATAAAATACGGTGTGCACGTAGGGCTCCTGTGATACCGCGGGTAGGGTCGCATGGGGTAAGGGGTGAGAAGTATCTCCCGAAACCATACCAGTTTTGTCAACCGGTCTGCTGTACCCAAGTTGTGAAGTGGCTTGCAAACCTGAATCGTTATCTTTTTGTGTCGCCATTGTAGAATGTTCCGGTCATTCGACCATCCCCAACGCTTGCTCGGGGATTTTTTTGAAAACCAATAGAAAACGTTTTCATGGTCGTTGGCAACAAAAGAAACAGACAATAACGCACCTGACTTACCCATAACCTCATCGATTAAATCGGGCGCACGAGGTGCTATGGCATCGGTGCCCACCAACCTGGAGACATCCAAGTGCAACAGTACGTGCTCTGGTACGAACAACTCGGAATGCAGGACGTAGAACGAGTTGGCGGCAAGAACGCATCCCTTGGCGAGATGATCAGCAACCTCTCTGGCGCCGGCGTATCCGTGCCGGGGGGCTTTGCCACCACCGCCTTTGCGTTTAACGAGTTTCTGGAGTCAAGCGGCCTCAACGGCAAGATCCACCATCTGCTCGACAATCTGGACGTGGACGATATCGCCGCCCTCAACCGGGCCGGTCAGCAGATCCGCGACTGGGTGATCGAAGCCCCGTTCCAGCCCGAGCTGGAGCAGGCTATCCGGGTTGCCTATGAAAAGTTGAGTGCCGGTGTCGAGGCCTCGTTTGCGGTGCGCTCCTCCGCCACCGCCGAGGATATGCCGGACGCCTCCTTTGCCGGTCAGCAGGAGACCTTCCTCAACGTACGTGGCATCGATGCCGTCATGACGGCGGTCAAGCATGTGTTCGCTTCCCTGTTCAACGATCGCGCCATCTCCTATCGGGTGCATCAGGGCTACGACCACAAGGGTGTTGCCCTCTCGGCCGGGGTGCAGCGGATGGTGCGCTCGGATCTCGCCGCCTCCGGCGTCATGTTCACCCTGGATACCGAGTCCGGTTTCAACGACGTGGTCTTTATCACCGGCGCCCATGGTCTTGGCGAGATGGTGGTGCAGGGCGAGGTCAACCCGGACGAGTTCTATGTGCACAAGCCGACCCTCAAGGGGGGGCGCCCGGCGGTGGTGCGCAAGACCCTCGGCTCCAAGCTTATCAAGATGACCTACTCGGACGATGCCGGTCACGGCCGTCAGGTGAAGATTGTCGACACCAACGAAGCCGAGCGTAGCCGCTTCTGCATCACCGATGAGGAGGTGATGGCGCTGGCGAAACAGGCCCTCATCATCGAGCAGCACTATGGCCGCCCGATGGATATCGAGTGGGCCAAGGATGGTCAGGATGGCCAACTCTATATCGTGCAGGCGCGCCCGGAAACCGTGCGCAGCCGCCAGGAGGCTAACACCCTCGAGCGTTTTGCCCTCAAGCAAGCGGGCAAGGTGTTGATCGAGGGGCGGGCCATCGGCCACAAGATTGGCGCGGGTCCGGCGCGGGTCATCTCCTCCATCAGCCAGATGGACGAAGTGCAGCCCGGCGATGTGCTGGTCACCGACATGACCGACCCGGACTGGGAGCCCATCATGAAGCGGGCCTCCGCCATCGTCACCAACCGGGGTGGCCGCACCTGTCACGCCGCCATTATCGCCCGCGAGCTGGGCATTCCGGCAGTGGTGGGCTGTGGCAACGCTACCGATCATATTCAGCCGGGCCAGCGGATCACCGTCTCCTGCGCGGAAGGGGATACCGGTTTTATCTATGACGGCGAGCTGGACTTCGACGTGGCGGTGACCGAGGTGGGCAATATGCCGCGCCTGCCCATCAAGATCATGATGAACGTCGGCAACCCGGACCGCGCTTTCGACTTTGCCCAGTTGCCCAATGCCGGGGTAGGGCTGGCGCGCCTTGAATTCATCATCAACCGGATGATCGGCGTGCACCCCAAGGCCTTGCTGGAGTTTGACCAGCAAACCCCAGAGCTGCAGGCCACCATCGGCAAGATGATTGCCGGTTACGACAGCCCGCGGGAGTTCTATGTGGCCAAGCTGACCGAGGGGATCGCCACTCTGGGGGCCGCCTTCTGGCCGGAGCGGGTGATCGTGCGGATGTCGGACTTCAAGTCCAACGAGTACGCCAATCTGGTGGGAGGTCGTGGCTACGAGCCCCACGAGGAGAACCCGATGATCGGTTTTCGTGGTGCGTCCCGCTACATTGCCGACAGCTTCCGCCCCTGTTTTGCCCTCGAGTGCGAGGCGATCAAGCGGGTGCGCGATGTGATGGGGTTGACCAACGTCGAGGTGATGATCCCCTTCGTGCGCACCGTGGGCGAGGCGGAGCAGGTGATCGACATCCTGGCCGAGAACGGTCTGCGCCGCGGCGAGCGGGGGCTCAAGGTGATCATGATGTGCGAGATCCCGAGCAACGCCCTCTTGGCAGACAAGTTCCTCGAGCACGTGGACGGCTTCTCCATCGGCTCCAATGACATGACCCAGCTCACCCTTGGGCTGGATCGGGACTCGGGGCTGATTGCCCACCTGTTCGACGAGCGCAACGAGGCGGTCAAGGCGCTGCTGGCAATGGCCATTGCTGCCGCCCGCAAGGCGGGCAAGTACGTGGGGATCTGCGGTCAGGGGCCATCCGATCATCCGGACTTTGCCGCCTGGCTGGTGGAGCAGGGGATCGATTCGGTGTCGCTCAACCCCGATACCGTGGTCGATACCTGGCTCTATCTAGCGGAGCAGCATGGCGCCAAGTAAGCCACTATCAAAATAAGCAGCACAGAAAGGGGGCCATTATGGCCCCCTTTGTTATTTGTCTGTCGCGACCTATTTCGGCTGCTGTTCGGCCCCCGACAGCTCGATCTGTACTTTCACCCCTTCGCTCTTGAGCTTGGTGGCGATGGCATTGAGATCGGTGCCCGGTTTGGCCTCCAGCAGGGCGATACCACCACTGCTCTGTTTGAAGTTCAGGCCGTGGCGAGTCGCCAGCGCCTTGGCGCTGGCATCGTCAGCTTCCACCAGCAGGGTACCGCTGACGGTGAGCTCGGGGCTGGCCGCCCCTTGCATCAACACGTCGCCGCGACGCAGGCTTTGCTGCGGCACTTTGTCATCCAGACTACGGGCTACCCGCTTCTTGCTGCCGTTGTCAGGAATGAGGTAGGTCTGGCCGTTCACCTCTATGGTGCTGTACTGCTTGCCATCCATGGTGATGGACTCCTGGGCGCAGAGCTGTCCCGAGAGGGGGGCCAGCAGGGTTGCCAGAAGCAAGGTAACAGGTTTGTTCATGGTAATACTCCTAGCGTGTTAGCTGCGGTTGGCATCGTGACCCAGGACCCGCAGGGACCATGAGATCAGTTTGCCCGGTTGACGGTTGTTGCGCTCGGTCAGGGTGGTGCGCTCACGGGTCTCGCGATTGAGCAGAGAGACCTGACGGGTACCGTTGGCAACGTCGGTTACCTCCAGTCGCCATGTGCCTTGCGCCGATTCGCCGTAGAACTTGTTGGATAGCATCCGCATGTCGCGCAATCCCTTGGTTCGCACAAAGCCCAGCTGCTGCTGGTCGAGAGATTGGCCGACCAGGCTGTTAAAGGGGCTCAGCAGGATGCTGCGGGTGCCGGCGGGGGAGACCAGTTCGATCAGAAGATCGGGCAGACGCTGGTGATCCAGGCTCACCATCACCTGAACCGCTTCTACCGTCAACGGTGTGGCAATGCGTGTTGTCGAGCTGGTCGGGCTGTTGCCCACATCCGCAATGGCGGCGGCACTGCCGCTGACATTGATCTTCTGCCATGGCAGCTGTACCAGCGGGGGCAGTGGCTGGTGATTGGCTGCCAGCTCAAGGGCCTTGTTGACGTCGATCAGACCGAAACCGTAAGTCGGGCTGAACCACATGCCGGCGGCATTGCGCTCCCACCCTTCCAGCCCTTTCACATCACGCACCTTGCCGGTGCTGCTGGTGTAGCTGACCATCACAGGTTTCTGTGTGGCATCGACCCGGGTTGCGCTGCGCGCCAGCAGATCCCGCAGGTCACGTACCGACAGATCCGGGTAGGCGGACATCAGCAGCGCCATGGCGCCGGAGGTGCTGGGGGTGGCGGAGGAGGTGCCGTTCATCACGCCGTTGTAGTCGCAGCTGGCATCCAGTTGCGGATTGCCGTGCAGCCGGTTGGTGCTGGGATCGTCGGTGCGGTTGTAACCCATATCGCAGCCGGGCAGATCCGTGGTCACCATCGCCGGAGCGTCGGTACCGTACTCACCGCCGGTCGCGCTCAGGAAGATGTTGCTGCCGACACTGGAGTAGGAGGATCTGACGCCATCGGCGTTGAGCGCGCTTACCACCAGGTTCCAGAAGTTGCTGTTGGAGGGATCGAGGTTGCTGTTTTCAAACGGCAATTTGGGACCATTGCCGGTGCGGTTAAGCACATAGCCGCCCGCCGCTATCTTGTTGAAGCCGTTGCCGGCGGCCTTGATATAGGCCGCGCCCTGCGCCTTGAGGGTCTGCTGTTCAAACAGGCGATCAAGCTGGGATTGATCCAGAGAGTTGGCTGAGCGGGGATCCACCACACTCATGCCGTAGCTCTGGTTGAACACCCGGTTGTCGCGGCTGGCATCGCTGTCGCCAAGGGCGTAGAGCCAATCTTTCTGCAACTGCTGGCTGTTGTCATCCAGCAGGTTGAACCCCTGCAACTGGGCTCGCGGGGCTATCCCCTTGGTACCGATGGCGTTGTCTACCGCCGCAATAATGCCGGAGACCGAGGTGCCGTGGGCCGTATCCGGAGCGGTCGGGGTCGGGTCATCGCTGCCGGTCACCACGTTTTTCGAACCCGGACGCACGTTGTCCGCCAGATCCGGGTGGGCGATGGCCAGACCATCATCCACCACGGCCACATTGACTCCCTGGCCCAGCACACCGGTGCGATGAGCCCACCAGAGGTTGAGATCATTGCCCGCTATACCGCCACGGGCGCTGAACCCATCCTGGCCGCTGTTGAGCAGATACCACTGCTGATCCTGCAGGGGATTGGTACCTGGCAGGCAGCGCTCGCTGCTGCTGCGTCCGATATCCATGCCGCTCTCCTTGCCGGTGAGCGGCGCACAACCTTCATTTGCCTGAACGAGCGCACTGGGCAGGGTCGACAGCAGTGCTGTGATCGCCAGTGCTAACGATGTTTGCTTCATTATTTTTTTAACTCCATCTTGGATCGCACTCATCCTGAGTGCGACGGAAATCTATACACGGGTGACAGGGGTTCAAAAAGAGCCATTTTCAAAAAACGTAATGAGGTTCAAAGAAATCCGATTCAGTTTGTGGTAGGTATTCCAATGACACTGGCTATGTGTTCTATTGAGAATGGTTCTCACTGCTCGCTACTGATCTTTTTATCTGTAATTTACTCCTCTCGCGACTCTCCTTCGCCGCAGCCATCTCGATTCGGGGCAATCCCGAGGGGAGCTCGTGCGCTCTTGAACGTGAGCGGCATGGTTGTGTGTGCCAACGTGAGAGCCGCTATGCATTCGGGGATGACAGCAAGGGTGATGAGGTGGAACCAGCAGTTTATTGCTTGGCGGCGGTGGATGGCTCTGTTATGGTAATTGAAATAGCCGTTTGGATGGCTAGATTGCTGCAGTTTGAGGGGCTTAATCTCTGAGAGCCACCCCGCCGCAGTCCCATAGCTTGATGCGTACCTGACAGGGAGTCCCTATGCCGTTTCGTTCCTTCTTATCTTCTCCTTTGACTGCTTCCTTGCGCGCCACTGCTGGCGCCAGCACCTTTATTGCCGCGATAGCGGTCGGGAGCCTCTCTTTTTCCACGGTTGCCGCCGATGCGTCCTTGCCGACCAAACAGGAGATTGTGATTGGTACCACGGTGGGGGATTTTGCCGACATGGTGACCGATTCCATCAAGCCGCAGCTGGAGGCCAAGGGGTACAAGGTCAAGCTGGTGGAGTTCACCGACTATGTGACCCCCAATATTGCTCTGGCTGACGGATCACTGGATGTGAACTGCTTCCAGCACAAACCTTATCTGGAGAGTTTTGCCAAAGATCGAGGCTTGTCGCTGGCGCCCATTACCCAGGTGCCAACCGGTCCGATGGGACTCTATTCCGGCAAGCTGGCGGCACTCGACAAGGTGCAAGAGGGGAGCACGGTGGCCATCCCCAACGATCCCACCAATCAGGCGCGGGCGCTGTTGATGCTGCAGGATCTTGGTTGGCTCACTCTCAAGGAGGGGATAAACCCGCTCAAGGTGAGCGAGTTTGATGTGGTGAACAATCCGCACAATCTCAAGCTGGTGTTGCTGGAGGCGGCGCAACTGCCCCGCTCGCGCGAGGATGTGGACTTCTCGGTGATCAACGGTAATTTTGCCGCCTCCAGCGGAATCCCGTTCAGTGAAGGACTGTTTCTGGAGCGCAGCTACGATTTTATCAACTGGGTGGTGGTGAAAAGCGCAGATGCGGATCAACCTTTTGCCAAAGATGTGGCGGCAGCCTACAACTCGACGGCTTTCAAGGCCTATGCCGCCAAGCGTTTTGTCGGCTACAAGTACCCGCAAGGGTGGGGTGGCTAACTGTCGTGAACGTGGCCCGGCTATACAACGAAAAACGCCCCGAATTTGGGGCGTTTTTTATGGTATCAAGCCATCAACGGGCGCTTCACTGGTTGCGATAGAAGCGGTTCAGCTCGTTCATCACCTGGATCATGGCGCCCATATCCGGGGTGCCGTGCTTGATCGGGCGATAGCTGTTGCGTTCCAGCAGTTCGAAGTCACCCTGCTTGTTGAAGTGGGTGATGGTGTCCCCTTCATAGATGGCGAAGTCGTTCTGATCCCCGGCCAGCAGCCAGTTGCGAGGGCTGGTATCAAACAGCGAGCGGCCAACGCTGTAATCGCGCGCCGGATTGCGCACGCCCAGCATCCCCTGCATCAGGGTCGGCGCCAGATCGAAATGGCTGCTCGGTTGTTCCCGAACGTCACTGCCGCGCCCCGGCCAGGCCAGTACCAGCGGTACCTGCACCTGATAGGGTGAGTAGTTGCTGCCTGCGCCCCAGCTGTTGCTGCGGGTGTCGTTGAACTCCTGACCGTGGTTGGAGGTGATGACGACGATGGTGTTGCTGTCCATCCCCTGCGACTGCAATTTGGTCAGCATCTGCTCAAGCAACTGGTCGGTATAGAAGACCGAGTTCTTGTAGCGGTTCTCCAGTTTTTGCAGGTTCTCCGCCCGATAGGCGGTCGCCGGATTGAAGTTGGCAAGCTCCGGTTGGAATGGCCCCTTCATGGTGGCGGGTAACTGGTAGTCGCCTGGGCTCGAGAGATAGACCAGCGAGAACCAGGGACGCTCGGGAGAGCGCTTCTCCAGCCACTGTTGCCAGTCGGTCAGCAGCTTGCCATCGTCACTCTGCTCTGAGACAAACACCTGTTTGCGCAGACCGGCGAGGATGCTCTTGCGATACTTCTGGGCATCTTCCATCGCGCCGAACAGCCCGAACTGGTAATCCTGGCGCAGCATCTCGTCGAACAGCACCGGCGGACGCTTGTCGCTGCTGATGTCCTTGTAGTAGTGACCGGGCAACCCGTAGAAGAGGCTGAACATGCCCATCAGGTCGTCGTTGCCGCCACTCAAGTGATTGCGGAACGTCAGATGCTGATCCGCATAGCGCTGCAGATTGGGCATGTTGATGTTGTTGAGCATGTCAAAACGCAATGAGTCGACCACCACAATCAGCAGATTGTTGTGAGTCAGGGGGGCGTTGACGTTGAACGGGCGCAGCGGATAGTGCATCCGGCTGTCGCTGTTATCCCCCTGGGAAGCAGCCTGCTTCTCGTACTGATCCAGATCCAGCCAGCCATGTTTGGCCAGGAAGGAGCGGGCCGTCATGGGGTAGGAGAGGGGGAAGTTGGCTCTCTGCATGGTGATGGGCTGATAGAGGGTCGCATCCGCCCAGCTGTTGACCACGTGGGTCAGAATAAAGCAGATCAGCAGGGCCAGCCCCACCTGATTGCCGTACTGGCGGCGCTTGCGCTTGTTGATCTTGCGCCAGACATAGGCCGACAGCAGCAGTTGCAGCAGGAAGATGGTAGGCACGGCAACGAAGATGATGCTCCAGATTGAGCCCTCTTCGGTTTGCGCCTGATCCAGCAGCAACTGCCATACCTGACTGTTGAGGTGGAACTTGAACAGCCGGAATACCTGGGTGTCGATCAGCAGCAGCACCAGCGCCAGGGTAGCGATGATGGCCGAGATGAACCGCAACGACTTCTCCTTGGGCAGCACGAAGCTGAGCGGGAAGATCGTCAACAGGTAGGTGACAAAACTCAAAAACGAGAAGTGGCCAATCCAGCTTACAACGAGATAGATCACGCCAAGCGTGGTCGATGGCCAGCTGATGGCACCCAGATAACGGGTGGCGATGAGCATGGCCAGAATAATGTTGAAGAAGGAGAACCAATGCCCCCAGGTGATCAGGCGAGAGACATTATCACGATAGGGGTTACCGGTTTCGACCATAGTGATCCATCTGCGTTGAGAAACGTCAAATCAACAGAGTCGGGGACTCAGTGTGCGTCGTGGCGATTATCGACCGATGCGGTCAGGGCCTGGACAAACTTTTCAGTGATGGCCTGGCGCTGGGCCGGTGCCATACCGTTGATGATATTGGTGGTCAGATTGCCAAGCACCATAAGGCTGAGATCCACCGGCGCTTTATGCTTTTCCAGCGCGGTGATCAGGTCGTTCATCAGGGCGTCAAATTGCTCGTTATTGTACTTTGATACGATAGGCATAATCTTCAGTTCATCTCGGTTCAAAGCGCCTTATAATACTTCACCCTTTCGGCTAACACTATGGCTTTGTGACATGAGTCTCGATATCGACAAGATCATTCTTCACTCCTTGCGCCAGGGCGGCGATGGTCAACCCCACGCCGATACCCGCAGCCAGACCCTGCCCCCTGATGAGGCGGTACAGGGACTGATGGCGGAACTGCATCGGATCTACAACGGCAAGGGCGGCAAGGGCTTTGGCTTCTTTGCTGACCCCGAGGCCGCCGTCGCCGAGCTGGCCGACGGCATCGATGCTCCCAAGCAGCCTTCACCCGCATTTCGTATCGCCCTCGAACAGCTGCTCGACGAGCAGACCGAATTCGTCCCCTTCTCGGTCACCGTGACCCAGATGCTGGTCAAGCAGCTGGTGGAGCACGCCCTCGATGAGCAGGGGGTGCTGCTGTTTGCCAAATATAACTACGTCGGGGTCGATTATCTGCTGATTGCTCTGCTGGAGGGCAAGGAGAGCGTCACCGTCAGCGAAGCGCTGGAATTACGCCATATCCAGTATCTGGATATCGGCAAACTCAATCTGGTGGCCCGTATTGATTTGACCGAATGGAAAACCCAACCGGATTCGCGCCGCTATATCACCTTCAGCAAGGGGCGCATTGGTCGCAAACTGGGCGACTTCTTTATGGATCTGCTGGGTGCCCGCGAGGGCATGGATGCCAAGGTACAAAATAAAGGCTTGCTGCAGGCGGTCGAAGATTATTGCGACAGTCGTCAGCTCGAGCCGACCGAGCGCAATGACTATAAAAAGCAGGTCTTCAAATATTGCACCGAACAGGCGAGTGCCGGTGAAGAGATCGAAATCAAGGAGTTGTCTGCAGAATTGCCCGGCGACGGTGACCTCGATTTTTACAGCTTTATCGGTCAGGAGTATGAGCTGGAAGAGCGCTTCCCGGCGGATCGCTCTACTCTGCGTGGTTTGACCAAGTTTGTCGGCTCCGGTGGCGGTCTGACTCTGAGCTTTGAGCAGAAGCTGTTGAACAGCCGGATCTTTTACGATCCCCAGACCGACACCCTGACCATCAAGGGTGTGCCGCCCAATCTCAAGGATCAGCTGCTGCGCCAGTCGTAGTCATGCTCCCGAGTGTGATCAACTCGTCATTTCTGGCAAAAAGAGACTCCGCCCCGGCGGGGTCTCTTTTTTTATCGCGCCCGGGCAGACCTCGAAACTGGCGCGGTACTTTGTTAACAAATCAAACAAAATAAACCACCTGAAAGGGTTTTCATTGAGGTGAAAACCCTTTCATTCATGAAATTTTATTTCATTTTGGTAATTATTATTCTGTGGTTGTCTGGAATTAAGCCGATAAATGGCCGTAATTCCCTGAAATAAGAAAATGTTTTCAAAACTTTCTGGAAGGAAATACGTAATTGCATTTCAAAAATGCGAGTTGCGTCATGTGAGCCGTTTGCCGCTTGGGATAATATTCATCTCGCACACAATGCTCTTACAGCGCGGAACTAATACAAGGAAAGGCTCATGAAAAAGAAATTGCTGTCATCCCTGATCGGTCTGGCCACTCTTGGCGTCGCTTGCTCTGCTACTGCTGCCATCGATGAAGGCCAGCTGACCATCTGGATCAACGGTGACAAGGGATACAACGGTCTGGCTGAAGTGGGTAAGAAGTTTGAAGCAGAAACCGGCATCAAGGTTACTGTTGCTCACCCGGATCAGGTTGAAGTGAAATTCCAGCAAGCCGCCGCCACTGGCAACGGCCCGGACATCTTCTTCTGGGCTCACGACCGTTACGGTGAGTGGGTCAAAGCCGGTTTGCTGGTTCCGGTAACGCCGAACGCTGCCACCAAAGGCAAATTTGAACAGCTGGCATGGGATGCCATGACTGTTGATGGCAAAACCTATGGCTACCCGGTTGCCATGGAAGCAGTCAGCCTGATTTATAACAAGGACCTGCTGCCCGAGCCGCCGAAAACCTTCGAAGAGATCGCCAAGATTGACGAGACTCTGAAGAAAAACGGCAAGCGCGCCATCATGTGGGCTTATGACACCCCGTACTTCAGCTATCCGCTGGTGGCTGCCAACGGTGGTTACGCCTTCAAGAAAACCGCTACCGGTTATGACGTCAAAGATACCGGCGTGAACAACGCAGGTGCCAAGATGGGCGTGGGCTACATCTCCGAGATGATCAAGTCCGGTCACCTGGAAAAAGGCATCGACTACGGTGTGATGGACGCCAAGTTCAACAAGGGCGAAGTGGCCATGATGATCAACGGTCCCTGGGCCTGGAGCAACCTGGACAAGAGCGGCATCAAGTACGGCGTAGCGCCGCTGCCGACCCTGAACGGCAAGCCGGCCAAAGCCTTCGTTGGCGTACTGGGTGCCACCATCAACGCCGCCAGCCCGAACAAGGATCTGGCTATCGAGTTCCTGGAAAACTACCTGCTGACCGATGCCGGTCTGGCGCCGGTTAACGCCGACAAGCCGCTGGGTGCCGTTGCGCTGAAATCCTTCCAGAAGACCCTGGAATCCGATCCGCACATCAAGGCCACCATGCTGAACGCCCAGGCTGGCGAGCCGATGCCATCCGTTCCCGAGATGAGCCGTTTCTGGTCTTCCTTCGAAACTGCCCTCAAGAACGTGACCTCCGGTCGTCAGGGTGTTGACGAAGCTCTGGATACTGCTGCCAAGCGTATCGTTCAGTAAGCATGCACTACCCGGGAGGCCGTCATGGCCTCCCACTCTCTCAAATCTCTCTTGGCGTTATAAAGGTTAATTGGCATGGAAGTAGTACCTTCTGTTGAGTCCTATGCCGGTCCGAAGGATAAGCACACCTGGCTTAAGTGGACCATAGCGGCCCTGGTTGCCATCCTCAACGGCTACGCAGCCGTGATGATGTACGCCAGTGGCGAGTGGGTATTCGCGCTGCTGGATCTGGTGGTGGTTTCCGTCGGTCTGTATGTCTTCATGAACAAGAAGACCTATGCCCATCGCTACATCTTTCCGGGTGTTGCGGGCATGGTTGTGTTTATCATCTTCCCTCTTGCCTACACCATTGGCATTGCCTTCACCAACTATTCGGGGTCCAACTTGCTCTCCGTGGAGCAGGCGCGGGACTACCACCTGAAGAAAACCTACAAGGTGGCGGGCGGTGAATTCGATTTTACCCTGCTGGGTGGCGACAACGGCCAGTTCCAGCTGCTGCTGACACAGGATGATCAATCCTTTATCAGCCAACCTGTTTCCCTGATGACCAACAAGGCCCGTGAGCTGGCGTCCCGCGAGGGCCGTGTGCAGAACACCCAGCAAGTGGTCGAGCTGCAGCCCTTCACTGGCGAAGCGGCCAGCAAGGCCGCACCGATCCGCGCCATTGTTGAGCATCGTACTCACCTGAGTGACCTTGATCTGGTACTGCCGGATGGCGGTACCCACCTGACCCTGAGCAGCCTGCGCAAGTTTGCCGCCCAGAAGCAGCACTACACCCGTCTGATGGATGGTGCCGTGCTCAAGTCCGGCGTAGTGATCAAAGACAGCAACCTGCTGCGTGATACCCAGAATGGCGAGCTGATGCTGCCTAATGGTGAGACCGGCTTCTATCAGTACATCGACGAACAGGGTCAGTTTGTCGGCAAGGGTATTGCTCCGGGCTTTGTGGTGAGCGTCGGTTGGAAGAACTTCGCGCGCATCGTCACCGATCCGGGCATCCAGTCACCCTTCCTGCAGATCTTCATCTGGACCGTGATCTTCTCAACCTGCTCCGTCGCTTTCACCCTGGCTATCGGCATGGTGCTGGCCTGTCTGGTGCAGTGGGAAGAGCTCAAGGGGCGCGGTTTCTATCGGGTCATGTTGATCCTGCCCTATGCGATCCCGGCGTTTATCTCCATCCTGGTGTTCAAGGGGTTGTTCAACCAGAACTTCGGTGAGATCAACATGTTCCTGGAAGCGGCGTTTGGCATCAAGCCGGACTGGTATACCAACCCCTTCCTGGCCAAGGTGATGATCCTGATTGTCAACACCTGGCTCGGCTACCCCTACATGATGATCCTCTGCATGGGCCTGCTCAAAGCCATTCCGGAAGATCTCTATGAAGCGTCCGCCATGGATGGTGCCGGTCCGGTACAGAACTTCTTCAAGATCACCGTGCCGCTGCTGATGAAGCCGCTGACACCGCTGTTGATTGCCTCGTTCGCTTTCAACTTCAACAACTTCGTGCTTATCCAGTTGTTGACCAACGGTGCGCCCGACATCATCGGCGCCAGCACCCCGGCGGGTACCACCGACTTGCTGGTGAGTTATACCTACCGGATTGCGTTCCAGGGATCGGGTGGTCAGGACTACGGTCTGGCCAGTGCCATCGCCACAGCTATCTTCCTCATCGTAGGTGCGCTGGCGCTGCTCAACCTGAAATTGTCCAAAGCCGACAAGCAGCTGTAAGGAGGCTTCAACATGGCAATCGTACAACCCAAATCAGTCAAATACCGGGTGTGGGCAACCCACCTGGTCATGTGGGGCTTCCTGGCGCTGATCATCTTCCCGTTGATCATGGTTATCGCCATCTCGTTCCGTAACGGTAACTTCGCGGTAGGGGAGATCATCCCCTCCAATCCGACGCTGGATCACTGGAAGCTGGCGCTGGGCATGTCCATCACCAACGCCGACGGCAGCATCACGCCGCCGCCGTTCCCGGTGCTTACCTGGTTGTGGAACTCCATCAAGATCGCCGGCATCACAGCCCTGATGATCGTGACGCTCTCCACCACTTGTGCTTACGCCTTTGCCCGCCTGCGTTTTCGTGGCAAGTCCACCATCCTGCAGGGCATGCTGATTTTCCAGATGTTCCCGGCGGTGTTGGCGCTGGTAGCCATCTACGCGCTCTTTAACAAGATTGGTGACTACATTCCCTGGCTGGGTCTCAACACCCACGGAGGTCTGATCCTGGCGTACATGGGGGGGATTGCCCTCCACGTCTGGACCATCAAGGGCTACTTCGAGACCATCGACTCCTCCCTGGAGGAGGCGGCGGCCATCGACGGGGCGACCCCGTGGCAGGCATTCCGTCTGATCCTGTTGCCTCTGTCGGTGCCCATCCTGGCGGTAGTGTTTATTCTGGCCTTTATCGGTTCCATTACCGAGGTGCCCATGGCCTCCATCCTGCTGCAGGATGTGAACAATCTGACCCTGGCGGTCGGGGCCCAGCAGTACCTCTATCCGCAGAACTATCTGTGGGGTGATTTTGCGGCGGCCGCAGTGCTCTCCGGTTTCCCCATCACTGTGGTCTTCCTGTTGGCACAGCGCTGGTTGGTTGGCGGTCTGACTGCTGGTGGTGTGAAAGGTTAAGTTTATGGCCGGGGGAGCTGACTCCCCCCGCTATCACGATTTGCAAAGATTCAAGAGCGGAGCTCGTCATGGCTGAAGTAGTACTCAACAACGTTCGCAAAAATTACGATCCGGCTGTTCACAAGGACACCCTGCGCAACATCAACCTCTCCATCAAGGAGGGCGAATTCATTGTCTTCGTCGGCCCGTCCGGCTGTGGCAAATCCACCCTGCTGCGGATGATCGCGGGTCTGGAAGACATCACCAGCGGTGAGCTGACCATCGGCGGTCGCTACATGAACGACGTACCGCCGGTAGAGCGCAACGTCGGCATGGTGTTCCAGTCCTACGCCCTTTATCCGCACATGAACATCTACGAGAACATGGCCTTTGGTCTGAAGCTCAAGAAGATGGACAAGGAGAACATCCACAAGCGGGTGATGCGCGCCGCCGAGATCCTGGGTCTTGAGCCGCTGCTGGACAGAAAGCCCAAGGCGCTCTCCGGTGGTCAGCGTCAGCGTGTCGCCATCGGTCGCTCCATCGTGCAGCAGCCGCAGGTGTTCCTGTTTGACGAACCGCTCTCCAACCTGGATGCCGCGCTGCGGGTCAAGATGCGGATCGAGATCGCCAAGCTGCACAAAGAGCTTAACTCCACCATCATCTACGTGACTCACGATCAGGTGGAAGCGATGACCCTGGCCGACAAGATTGTGGTGCTGAGCCCGCTCAAGGCCGAAGCTGCCACCAACCTGGAACAGTTCGGTTCACCGCTGGATCTCTACCACAACCCGGACAACAAGTTCGTGGCGGGCTTTATCGGCTCTCCCAAGATGAACTTCCTGGCGGGCGAGTTGCTGGAGATTGGCGAGCAGGAGTGCCTGGTCAAGTTGACCTCTGGCGATACCGTGCGTGCCCGGGTCGATGCCCGCAGTGGCGCTGTGGGTGACAAGGTGGAGCTGGGTATTCGCCCCGAGCATCTGATGCCGCTGGATCACCCCCATGCGCACAGCAAGGTGAGCGGGATCGTGCAGGTGGCCGAGCACCTGGGTGCCGAGTCCTTCGTTTATATGGATGTGGATGGTCACGACTTTACCGTCAAGGCCACCTCGGATGTGGATGTGGCGACCGGTCAGACCTACAGCGTGGGTATCCCGGCCGAAGCCTGCTACCTGTTCGATGCCAAGGAGCAGGCGTTCCCCCGTACCGCCAAATATATCCGTACCTGATTTTTTGTTGTGCCGGTTTTCCTTTCTTAATAATCAATGCCTTTTTGCCGGTCGTCAGACCGGCTTTTTATTGCCTGCGATTTGAACATGCAGATAGGCAAGGTAACCCGGTTCAAGCCTCGAGTTCGGCGGTAATATCGGGCACAAAGGTCTGGCTGGCCAGCGGCGGGCGCTCATACCCTTCGGTCTTGATGGGGGGAAGCTTGATAGGCTCGTAGTGGATCGCCTCGTAGGGCACCTTGCTCAGCAGATGGGCGATGCAGTTGAGGCGAGCACGGCGCTTGTCGTCCGCCTCCACCACGAACCAGGGGCAATCCTCGGTGTCGGTGTAGGTGAACATGTCATCCTTGGCGCGGGAGTATTCGACCCAGCGCGAGCGGGATTGCAAATCCATCGGGCTGAACTTCCAGCGCTTGATGGGGGTGTTGATCCGCTCCTTGAAGCGCTTCTCCTGCTCCTCATCGCTGACCGAGAACCAGTATTTGATCAAGGTGATGCCGGAGCGGATCAGCATCCGCTCAAACTCGGGGCAGGCGCGCAGAAACTCGCGATACTCGGCATCGCTGCAAAATCCCATCACCCGCTCGACTCCGGCCCGGTTGTACCAGGAGCGGTCAAACAGCACCATTTCGCCAGCGGCGGGCAGGTGGGCCACATAACGCTGAAAGTACCACTGGGAGCGCTCCCGATCGGAGGGGGCGGGCAGCGCCGTGACCCGGCAGACCCGGGGGTTGAGCGGTTCGGTAATCGCCTTGATGACGCCCCCTTTACCGGCGGCGTCCCGTCCTTCGAACAGTACCACTACCTTTAACCCCTCCTGCTTGACCCACTCCTGCAGCTTGACCAGCTCCTCCTGCAGATGGGCAAGGTGGTGCTCGTAGCACTTCTTGTCCAGACGTGGCCGCTTCTTGCTCTTCTCCTTCGCCATGGGCTTCTCCTTTTGGCATCCTTTCATGGGTGACTTCTTTGAGTCATTGCCAGCTTGCACCAGGGAGGCGTCACCTGCCAAGGGGGACGTGATACACTGCCCGCCCATCGCTGGCAACAGGAGATAACATGAAGCATTTTATGGAGATAGCGGGCCGCCGGATGGCCTATCTGGATGAAGGACAAGGGCCGGTACTGCTGTTTGGTCACAGCTATCTGTGGGACAGCGCCATGTGGGCGCCGCAAATCGAGGCGCTCAAGGGCAGCTATCGCTGCATCGTTCCCGAGCTGTGGGGCCACGGTGATTCCGACCTGCTCCCCGAAGGTGGCTGCACCCTGGCGATGCTGGCGCGGGATCACCTGGCGCTGCTCGATGCCCTCGGCATTGAGGAGTTCGTGTTGGTGGGCCTCTCCATCGGCGGCATGTGGGGTGTGGAGCTGGCGCGCATGGTTCCAAACCGCCTCAAGGGTCTGGTGCTGATGGACAGTTTTGTCGGCCTGGAACCGCAGATCACCTGCGAGCGCTACCTCGGCATGCTGGCGATGATCGAGCAGCTCGGCACCGTGCCGGCGCCCATCATCGAACAGGTGGCGCCTATCTTCTTTGCGAACCAGCCCGATGCCGACTTGCTGGCCGATTTCAAGGCGCGTCTGGCCGCCTGGCCAAACGAGAAGATTGCCGCCATGGTGGCGGTGGGCCGCAGCTTTGTGACCCGCGAAGATCGTATCGAGTGGCTGGAGGAGATCACCACTCCCGCACTGGTGATGACCGGCTGCGAGGACAAGGCCCGTCCGGTGCTGGAGGGCTATCTGATGGCTGAGGTGCTGGGTTGCCCGTTCAGGGAGATCCCGATGGCTGGCCACATCTCGTCGCTGGAAAATCCGGCCTTCGTCAATCAGCAGCTGATCGATTTTCTGGCGGCGCTGTAAGCCTGAATGGGCAGCTTGAGCAGGCTGTACGACCAGCCTGATGGTCGTGAAAAAGGGAGCCGAGGGCTCCCTTTTGTTTGGTCGTGTCTCACGGTTCAAGACTCATAACTGTTACCAGATATAGCCCAGCGCAAAACCCGCATAGAGCTCGCCATCGTGCTGGACGATGGGGCTGTTTTTGATGTCCCGATCATACCATTCGTAGTTCATGGCAAACATGCCAATCCAGTTGGGGCTGAAGCGGTAACTGGTGATGAGGGCCGCCATCGGGGATAGGGTGGTACCGGTATCCCAGGCGGGCCGCAGGGCGGTTGCCTCGCTCTCGGAGATGCCGCCGAAGTAGTAGTTGGCCATCTTGTCGCTGCGCAGCATCAGCCCCATCCCCGGCATGATCAGCAGGTTGTCACGCAGGATGGGGAAATCGGCCCAC
>NZ_JBFODN010000231.1:0-3545 GCF_040908345.1 Aeromonas sp. R3-1 | reverse complement strand
TGTGCGGGTGCACTCCTTCTGCACCCTGGACCAGGCCATCATCTTCCCTGGGGTCGAGATTGGCGCCGGTTGCCGTCTGCGCCGGGTGGTGGTGGACAAGGGATGTGTGCTGCCCGATGGGCTGGTGGTGGGCGAGAATGCCGATGAGGATAGCCGCCGCTTCTACCGCTCCGAGCAGGGGATTGTGCTGGTGACCAAGGAGATGCTGGACAAGCTGGTTTGAGGAAGGCCCTTGAAACTGTGTCAGACGCTGTAATGCAAAGGGAGCCAATTTGGCTCCCTTTTTCATGCTGGTGAATGGCGAGGATTACTCGCTAACCACCGCTTTAGCAGCCATCACCATGGCGGTGCCGTGCTTGCCACCGGCAGCGGTCACTTGCGGTACGCCATCTTCATCGGTGTCGCTGCCGGCACCTTCGATGATGTTCTCGCCGGAGTCACCGATCCACTCGGCCATCTGCATGCCACCGTTGACGGTGCCACGGAACCAGCTAACGTACTGACCGGTCAGCTTGGCCAGCTCCAGCTCGGGCGCCTTCTCGACCCCTTCGTTGCGCAGGTTCAGCATGGCAGAGCGCAGGGCGCCGGAGATGGCAGCCTGGGTCCAGGGAGTGTATTCACCCTGTTTACCCGCCAGCCAGGTGCCCGCCTTGGCATTGAAGTAGGCCTTGTCGGCAGCGATAAACAGCTCGCGGGCGGCAGTGCGGTACTTGGCATCGGAGGTAGCGAGGAACGCAGCGGTCAGACCACGGATGGCGGCGAACTGTGCATCGATGGAGTGGCCGGCATCGAGCTTGCCACCCAGGGTGATGCCGTCATGCACCAGACCATTTTTGCCCTTGAGGTTGGCAAGGATGAAATCGGCCTGTTTGCGGATCAAGTCGAGCGCCTCTTGACCCTGCTTGGTCTTGAGGTTCAGCTCGCCATTGTCACCTGCGGCGTAACCGACCGGCAGCGCATCCTGAGCTCGCTGGAATATCTGCAGGGCGACCAGTGCGTAAGCAGCGTCAAAGGTGGTGACGTGCTTGCCCTGTTTGCCTGCCTGCCAGCTGTCGACCAGAGTGCCAGCCTTGGCATCAAAGTGCAGGGCGGCCAGGTTCTTGAAGGTGAGGTTGGAGAGATTGATCGCCAGCGAGAAGGCATCGCTGCCCGCGACGGCTTTGCCCAAGTCATTGGCCTTGTTGGCAGCCGGTGCGGCGGCAAACGGCTCGCCGTCAAACACGGCGTGGAAGGCCGGGTTCTGGTTGGTGTTGGCGCTGCGCTGATCGCTGAAGGCATAGAACTCGGAGAGCGGCCACAGCATCATCCAGGCATCGCGCAGCTGGGCGGAACCATCCACCACCTCCAGCTTGCCGATGGCACCGGCATCGTTGTTGCTGGTTTCGGTCACTTTCACCTGATGGGGGAAGTAAATCACGCCCTTGGCCGGATCGTACTGCGGGGTGATCTTGGCGCCCAGTTGTTTGCCATCGAAGCCAAGCTTGTTCTGCATGATGGCCAGCTTGTCGATGGATTGCTCGGTCAGCATCATGCCGTTGAAGCCATCGGCGGCAGAGACGCCCAGCTTGTGTTTGCCATCCTGATCCATGGTGGCGGAGGCGGCTTCTACCTCTTCATCGGTCTCGGCCACGTGCATGCCGCCGAGGAAGTCTTGCGACCACATCACCTCTTTGAGCAGGATGCCGCCCACCGCTGCGGGCACCAGCAGGTTGTCGCTGCCGCTCCAGCGCAGGGTGCTGTAGTCGCGGAAGTAGGCTGGCACCTGGGTCTTGACGTTTTTCTCGGTCCCTTTGGCTGTCTTGATGGTGATCTGGTCGCCATTGACCGGGGTGGCGTTGACGGCCTGGGCAAACTCCGGATTGGCGGAGGCATAGGGCAGGGAGAGGGGATACATGCCCTGCGGCACTTCATCGGCCGGGAAGCCAACGGCATCGGCCATGGCCAGCACTCGTTGCCCCAGAGAGGCCATGGTGCCACCACGAGCTAGGTTTTGCGGCCCGTTCACCAGATGCGGGCCCATGCCGGATTGGTAGTTGAGGGCGTACATCGCCTCTTCGGAGTATTCGTAGGATTCGATGCCGGCAGCGAAGTCGAACGGGGTCGGCTCATCGGCACGGTTGGCATCCAGCACATCCAGATCCAGCCCCAGCGCTTCGGCCTGCGGCTCACCGGAGAGCTCGAATTCGGTATAGGCCAGCATGTTGGCGGCGGTATTGAATGTCTTGTCTTCGACTTTGACGGCAGCGTGTGCGGCGCCGCTGATCAGTGCGCAGGCGATCGCCTGAACCAGTACGGTTTTTCTCATGTCCCTTCTCACCATTGGTTTTATTATTGACGCTTCTCATGACGAATCTAAATGAGAATGGTCTGCATTATGCTGTGTTGGCGGGGACTTGAGAAGTAAAAAACCGCCCCATTCGGCTGCACGTTAAACCGGATGTGCGCTGTCGAAGAGGACGGTTATCTGTTTATTGCGCTGAAAGTGCCAGTGCGGTGGGGATCAGAGCAGCTTGAACGGGATGACCAGACGGCCCGGCTCTACCTTGAGGGCTTCGACCTTCTCCTTGATCCTGGCTTCGTTCTTGCGGCTGCTGTCGAGGCGGTAGACCGGCGTTTGCGACAGGAACAGGGAGAGCGACTGATTGAAGGTGGGCAGCAGCGGGGTGAGGGCGGCCCCGATATCGGCCGGCTCGGTCTTCACCGAGACCAGCTCAAGGTCGCGCAGATAGATGGCGCCTTGATCGGCTACATAGTCCGGACGGGCGCTCAAAGCAACGCGGATCTTCATCTGCTGGCTGCCAAGGGGGCTGCTCACCTGCAGGTCGCCAGCGGCGTCCAGCTCGATGCGATCTGCTTGTTTGCGGCCGATACGGCTCTGCATCTCGTCCAGGCGGATCTTGCTCGACATGATGCCGGGGATCCCCAGCTGTTTTTCAAAAGAGACCTGATCCTTGAGGTACTGGTTGATTTCGGCCTCGCTGACGTTGTACTGGGTCAGGGAGCAGGCTCCCAGCAGCAGGCAGAAGGGGAGCAAAAACAGGTGCTTTAACATGATTGGTTCCGTGGTTGGGACTTGGGTCATCAAGATGGCGCCATCTTAGGAGGAAACGGCGTGCGCTGCCAGCGTGAACATCCTCATCCCTTTCTTGTTGCAGCCCCGTCTGGGGCCATGTCAATGTCTCCAGACAAGCAATCTTGCGTAGAGAGGCAGGAAGGGCGGGGTCGATTCCCCATAGGCCATCACCACAGCAAGAGCCCAATGTCTGGTGTCATGAAAATCCCATTGACCGAGGGATGAGGTGTCCTGACAAGATCGGACAGTCCCGGATCAAGCAGCCTGAGCAGTTCTCCAATACCTCTTGTTAAACTCCGCCGGGCTGACATTGCCAAGTCGTGAATGCCGACGCTGGCGGTTGTAAAAAATCTCTATGTATTCCTGAATCGCTGCCCTGGCCTCCGCTCTCGTCTTGAATCTATGGTGGTGAACCAGTTCATTTTTAAGAGACCCCCAGAAGCTTTCTATCGGGGCATTGTCGAAGCAGTTC
>NZ_JBFODN010000230.1:0-41407 GCF_040908345.1 Aeromonas sp. R3-1 | reverse complement strand
GAATATGCACTACCAACCCCATACGCAGGACAGGACACTCAAGATGCAGCACAAGGCTCCTATTAGGTCACAGACGCTGGGCCCAGCAATGCCAGGGAACATCAGCATCCAATCGACAGGTCAACGCAAAGGCATTATGTTCGCCAATCCCAGCACGGGTCAGATTGGGCTGATGTTCTTGAGCATAATGAACTGAGTATCCCAGCAGTTACTACTACGGCTCATGTTCTGGGTCATGCGATAGTGCCACCGTCGTTGCGGAAAGGCCCAGTTGTCGTGTCGGTTACCCAGGCAGATTGAAACGACACCTGAGGGGAAAGCCCGCTCCAGATTGTCCATATCGAGCACTTTTGTTCTCAGTACTGCATCAGGTTTGTCAGACACTGCTCAACCCATGACCCGCTGGTTATGCAGGGCGAGCATTGCGGCCAAGGTAATGCTAACGAGCGCCTGCTCAGCCGTCGGTGGTATCTCCACATCACTCTTGATTGGGTTGCGGAAGATCAATTTTTCGGGCCAGCAGATTGGGAATGTCTGGTCGTTTTGACCGTGCAACACCTATAGCGGTGTGCGCCCGGTTGTTTGGATGCCAGCCCGGCTTCCTTTATCAGGTTACGTATTTTGACTCGGCCAAGCTGATACCCACAACATCCGCATCACCGACATCAAGGGGTTGCGGCCTGCTGAGCTCTGGCTCGCTGTGAACAACCGCCGCAGTTGCATGCGCTTACTGTTAATCACTCTCCTGCGAGCCAGATAGTCGTCTCTGCGGATCACTCCCTTCTCGCATCCAGATGCCACTCCGGTAGTTCTTCTAGCTGCACGTCGATACTTTTTTTCTCGGTGGCTGCATTGCTGGCCAGTCGGCGATGACGCCTATTTTGTGTATATCACTGTTGGTCAACGAGGCTATGGGCATGTCGTTTTGAGCAATGTACACCTGCTTGTATCCAGCAGCGCAGTCTGCAGTCTAAGGAATGGGTTTGTAGTCAAAAACGGTACTCGATATGGAGGGTATGGCTGTCCAGCCCCGGATTCTTGTCATACATATGGGCGTTGGACATGTGCTCATACTGATAACCGATCAGCCAATTCTTGGTGATGGCGTAGCCGAGGCCGATCCCCAGAGCGAACTGGAAGGGGCCGCCGTAATCCTTGTAGCCGTGGCCGCGAGTGCCAAATTGGTACTGATCGAGCCAGACCATTTCGCCGGGGAGCCAGGTCACCCAGTTACCCCATTGGTATTCGATACGGGCGCCGCCCCCCAGTCTGGCGGTCTCTTCATCTTCTACCTTGAGCGTACCGCCACGTGCTCCCAATCCAAATTGACAGACCGAGTCTCCCCAGCGCCAGAACATATGGTGAAACTTGGCATCGGCGATCTTGATGTCGAGCTTTTCATTGCTGAACGCCTTGCCCAGCTGCAGGGCAAGAATATTGTCATTGGCCATTGCAGACGGACTGGCAAGCAGTGCTGTCAGCAGGGCGATCCTTGATAGAGTGTTAGCGTCCATGCCCCCTCCCGATCCTTGTTGTCATCCTGGTGATCCTGTTGATCACCCTTCAGGCATAGTCAATCGACGCGCTCCCTGTCAATGCATGGTCACTCGGTAAAAAAATTAAATATTTATGAAAAATCAACTAGCTGCGATGGTCTGATGTGATTTGGCAGGCGTGACCGCGGGGAGATGAAAAAAAGCCCTTCACCATGGTGAAGGGCTTTTGGCTATCTGGCGTTAGCCGCTGGGGTCGCCCCGCTCTGGCTTAGTAGCCCTGTTGGTGCACGTCCATCACGGCGCGGCCGGACGGGTCGGCCATCTCCTTGAACTTGGCATCCCACTCCAGCGCGGTAGGAGTGGAGCAGGCGACCGACTTGCCGTAGGGCACTGTACGGGCGGCGGCTTCCAGCGGGAAGTGCTCGTCGAAGATGGCGCGGTAGAAGTAGGCTTCCTTGGTGAGCGGGGTGTTGATGGGGAAGCGGAATGCGGCCGCCTCGAACATCTGATCCGTCACTTCCTGTTCCACCATGGCTTTCAGGCTGTCGATCCACGAATAGCCCACGCCATCGGAGAACTGCTCCTTCTGGCGCCACGCCACTTCGTGGGGCAGCAGATCTTCGAACGCTTCGCGCAGGATGTGCTTCTCGATCTTGCCCTTGCCACACATCTTGTCGGCGGGCTGCAGGCGCATCGCCACGTCCATGAACTCCTTGTCGAGGAAGGGCACGCGACCCTCCACACCCCAGGCTGCCATCGACTTGTTGGCGCGCAGGCAGTCATAGAGGTGCAAAGAGGCGAGCTTGCGCACGTTCTCTTCGTGGAATTCGCGGGCGTTGGGCGCCTTGTGGAAATAGAGGTAGCCACCAAACAGCTCGTCGGAGCCTTCACCGGAGAGCACCATCTTGATCCCCATCGCCTTGATGTAGCGTGCCATCAGATACATGGGCGTGGAGGCGCGGATGGTAGTGACGTCATAGGTCTCGAGGTGATAGATGACGTCCCGCAGGGCATCCA
This sequence comes from Aeromonas sp. R3-1, assembly GCF_040908345.1. Lineage (NCBI taxonomy): Bacteria > Pseudomonadati > Pseudomonadota > Gammaproteobacteria > Aeromonadales > Aeromonadaceae > Aeromonas > Aeromonas sp. R3-1. Next base: position 38,894 of record NZ_JBFODN010000230.1, on the reverse strand, counting down.
GACCCTCCTGCACGGTGAAGTGGATCTGGTGGTGGATGGTGCCGAGGTGATCAGCCACCTTGCGGGCGGCGGCGAGATCCGGCGACCCTTCCAGCCCTACGGCGAAGGAGTGCAGTTGCGGCCACCAGGCTTCGCTCTTGCCATCGTCCTCGATGCGGCGCGCCGCATAGAGCTTGGTGATAGCGGAGATGACGGAGGAGTCCAGCCCGCCGGAGAGCAGCACGCCATAAGGCACGTCACACATCAGCTGGCGTTTGACCGCCGCTTCCAGCGCGGCTTTCAGCTCCGCCTTGTCGCTGACGTTGTGCTCGACCGCGCTGTATTCCATCCAGTCGCGCTTGTACCACTGTTTGAGCTCGCCATCCTTGCTCCAGAGGTAGTGTCCCGGCGGGAAGGTTTCGACGCTCTTGCAGACCGGCACCAGCGCCTTCATCTCGGAGGCGACATAGAAGTTGCCGTGCTCGTCGCGACCGGTATAGAGGGGGATAATTCCCATGTGGTCGCGACCAATCAGGTAGGCATCCTGTTCGGCGTCATAAAGAATGAAGGCAAAGATGCCGTTGAGATCGTCGAGAAACGCCGGGCCCTTCTCCTTGTAGAGGGCCAGCAGCACTTCACAGTCGGATTTGGTCTGGAACTGGAAGTCGACCTTGAGGCTCTTCTCCAGCTCTTTGTGGTTGTAGATCTCGCCATTGACCGCCAGCACATGGGTGCGTTCGGGGTTGTAGAGCGGCTGGGCGCCATTGCCCGGGTCGACGATGGCCAGACGCTCATGCACCAGAATGGCTTTGTCGGAGCTGTAGACGCCAGACCAGTCAGGCCCGCGGTGACGAAGTCGCTTGGACATCTCCAGCGCCGATTTGCGCAGGGCTACTGCATCGGACTTGATATCCAGAATGCCGAAAATTGAACACATTGGCGGTAATCCTCTTGATTTTTATATGAGCCCCCCACGTTTGGGCTCGAAATTCCATTTACATTCCTCGTCAGACACAATGCCTAGCGGAAAAACCTTTTGCAAGCGGGAAAACCGCAGAAAATCATGCCGTAAGCGTCAAGCAGATCAACAGGATAAGGATTGTTGCAACGGGTCAGGGTGACGTGAACGTCAAGCCGAGGCGGGTTCGAAGATCACATAGACCTTGCGACAGGGGGTGAGGGTCTCCCACTCACCGACAAAGCCTGCCGGAATCACGAATTGATCGCCGGGTTTGAGGGCCAGCTGGCCGCCCTGACTGTCGTGGATCACCACATCCCCCTCCAGCAGTTGGCAATACTCGTGCTCGGTGTAGTGGATGGCCCAGCGGCCGGGCTCGCAGCTCCAGAAGCCCACGTGAAACTGCTGGCTTGGGTCGGAGTAGTGGTTCCACACCGTTTGCGCCGGGTTGCCCGCTTTAATGCGCTCGGGGGCGGGCATCAGCGGGATAGGGGCCGCCTCGTGGCGGCCCGGCAAAATCCAGTCGTTGAGGGTCTTCATGGTGCCTCCTTGGCTTCGTCAGATAGGAAAGCGGGGCCATCCCGGCCCCGCGTTTGTTCGTTTTATTAAACGAGGTTGTGCATAACTTAAACGATGCGTTCCTGCTTGCCAAGAGCCCTTGCCAAGGGCTGCTGGTCGACGACTCAGAGCGGCTGCAAGCGGCGGATCACATGGCGGGCAAAGCCGTTGCCCGCCTCGTTGTAGACGTTGAACACTGCATCCACCCCCTGCTCCTGCAGGGAGGCGATATCATCCTCGAAGCGGACGATGGCGGCTATCTTGCCGTTGAACCCGTGGCTGCGCAGCTTCTCGATGGCGTAGAGATTACCCGAGTGGTGGGGCATCGCCAGCAGCACCAGATTGACTTGATTGGAGAGCAGCACCTTGTCCCAGAAGTCGGTATCGGTGGCATCCCCCTCGATGACGTTCATCCCCTGGGCGCGCAGGGTGGGCAGTTTCTCGCTGTCGTTCTCCACTCCGAGGATGACGTTGCCGTACTTGTTCTCCAGCTCGAAGTAGGCCCCCTGACCGATCCGCCCCATACCGAGGATGATCACCTCCGCATCGCCCAGCTCGATGGGTCTGTCTTCCGGATGGAGGTTGCTCGCCTGCAATCCCCGCAGCCAGTGGCCGATGCGGTGATAAATGCGCTCGCTCTGGGCATTGAGCGGGGCAGAGATCATAAAGCTCGCCGCCAGTGCAAGCGAGACCGCCACCAGCCACTCGTGGGAGAGCCAGCCCGCCTTGGCTGCGATGGCGGCGACGATCAGGCCAAACTCCGAGAAGTTGGTGAGCGCCAGGGTCGAGAGCAGGGCGGTGCGCACCCTCAGGTGAGCGCCGCTGTAGACCAGATAGTAGAGCGCGCTTTTGAGCGGCAGGGCCAGCACCAGCGCCAGTGCCAGCAACATGGTGTCGTGGGTCGGCAGACCGTTGAGGCCGATGGTGAGAAAGAAGCAGACCAGAAAGAGGTCTTTGAGGTTGAAGAGCGCCTTGGCAAGCCCTGCCGCAGCCGGATGAGAGGCGAGCAGCATGCCGATGATGAGGGCTCCCAGATCCGGCTTGAGGCCGACCACTTCAAAACCGGCAGCCCCGACCACCAGCGCCAGAAACACCCCGAACAGCACCTGCAACTCGCCGTGCCCGGCACGCTCCAGCAGCTTGAACAGCAGCGGGCGCAGCAGCGGCAATCCCAGTACCCAGAGCGCCCAGATACTGGGCCACTTGCCGCTGGAGAAGGCCAGAAACGCCACGGCGAACACGTCTTGCATGACCAGCACCCCGATGGCGATACGGGCGTAGAGGGCATTCATGTCGCTGCGATCTTCCAGCACCTTGACTGCGAAGACGGTGCTGGAGAAGGAGAGGGCGAAACCCAGCAGCAGCGCCAGTTTCCAGTCCAGCGAGAGGGCAAGCTCGAGCCCCAGCCCCTTGCAGACCAGCAGTACCACGGTAAAGAGCAGGGTGGAGAGCAGCAGGTGCAGGCTGGTGGTGCCCCACACATCGCGCCGCATCAGGGTCTTGATATTGAGCTTGAGACCGATGGTGAACAGCAGCAGGGTGACGCCGAGATCGGCCACCTCGCTCAGGGCGGGGGTATTTTCATATCCCATGCCGTTGAGGATAAAACCGGCGGCCAGAAAGCCGAGCAGGGGGGGCAGGCCAATCAGATTGACTACCATGCCGCAGCCAAAGGCCACGGCGATCAGAATGGGTTCCATAACAGATCCTGCAAGGGCAGGAGAGACCTGCCCTGTTTAACGCTTGGGTGGTGATTAGACGATATCGATGTCGACCACGGAGTCGAAAATATGGTTCGGTCTGAACGGCATGCGGTCGATATCGGCGACCTTGCTCACCCCGGAGAGCACCAGCACCGTCTCGAGACCGGCCTGAAAGCCCGCCAGAATGTCGGTGCGCAGGTTGTCGCCGATGATGATGGTGTCGTCGGAGTGGGCCTCCATCCGGTTGAGCGCCGCACGGATGATCCAGGCGCTCGGCTTGCCGACATAAAACGGCTTCTTGCCGGTCATCCGCTCGATGGGGGCGCACAGGGCGCCGCAGGCCGGGTGCATCATGGGGCCGTGGGTATCGGGGTTGGTGGCGATAAAGCGGGCCCCCTGGTCGACGAACTTGGCCCCCTGTTGCATCATGGTCCAGTTGTAGTTGCGGGTCTCGCCAACCACCACGAAGTCCGGGTCTATGTCGGTGATAGTAAAGCCGGCCTTGTAGAGCTCGTGGGTCAGCGCCCCTTCACCGATCACATAGGCCTTCTTGCCATCCTGACGCTTGAGAAAGTCGGCGGTGCCCATGGCGGAGGTGTAGAAGCACTCCTCCGGCACTTCGATACCTGCGGAACGGAAGCGGTTTTGCAGATCTTTCTGGGTCTGGGCCGGGTAGTTGGTGAGGAACAAGAGCTTGCTGCCCTGCTCCAGCAGGCGATGGACGAAACGGTCAGCACCGGGGATGAGATCGTTGTTGTGCAGGATGACACCGTCGATATCGCAGATGACGTTCTTCTTCATGAAAACTCCTTGTCAGGGCGCAGGCGAGCCGCCAATCGTTAAGATGTTCAATCATTTATGATTTTTGTGACGCCATTATAAGTCTGTTTGATGACAAGTCTCCCCTGTCTCGCCACTTGGGTGCACAATAAAGCTGTCGTCGGGTCAGTCTGGTGGAGGGGCTGACGCCGGATCACTTTGCTGATGGAGCCGTCGCTATGGACACCCCGATTCCCAAGCCAGTCACCCCCGAACACCTCACCGCCGCGCAATTTATCGCCGGACTGCCGAAACTGGAGCTGCACCTGCATATCGAGGGCAGCCTCGAACCCGAGCTGATGTTTGAGCTAGGCCGCCGCAACGGCGTGCCACTGCCCTGGCCCGATGTGGCCAGTGTGCGTGCCGCCTATGACTTTGACTGCCTGCAATCTTTTCTCGACCTCTACTATCGCGGTGCCAGCGTGCTCATTACCGAGCAGGACTTTTTCGACCTCACCTGGGCCTATCTTGAGCGTTGCGCCGCCGACAAGGTGGTGCATGTGGAGATCTTCTTTGACCCGCAGACCCATACCGCCCGCGGCGTTCCCTTTGCCACTGTGCTGGGCGGCATCGAGCGGGCGCTGCAGACCGGGGAGGAGGAGTTTGGCATCAGCTGGCGCCTTATCATGAGCTTTTTGCGCCACCTCAGTGAAGAGGATGCCTTTGCGACGTTGGAAGAGGCTATGCCCTTCTTGTCACGCATTCACGGCATCGGCCTCGACTCGGGTGAAAAGGGCAACCCACCGACCAAGTTTGCCCGGGTCTTTGCCAAATGCCGCGAGCTGGGGCTGCCGGTGGTGGCTCATGCTGGTGAAGAGGGGCCTGCCGACTACATCTGGCAGGCGATCAACGAGCTGCAGGTATGCCGCATCGATCACGGGGTACGCTCGGCCGACGATCCCGAGCTGCTGCGCTATCTGGCCGATACCCGGCTGCCGCTCACCGTCTGCCCCCTCTCCAACACACGGCTCAAGGTGTTCGGCAATATGGCCCAGCACAATGTGTTGCGGCTGCTGGAGCAGGGGCTCTGCGTCACCATCAACTCGGACGATCCCGCCTACTTTGGCGGCTATATGAATGCCAACTTTGTGGCGCTGGCCGATGGCCTCGGCGCGACCATGAGTCAGCTCTGCCGCTTGTCGCTCAATGCCGTTGAGGCGAGCTGGCTATCTCTGGCCGACAAAGCGCGGCTGACCCGGGAGATCCGCAGTTATGCCGCGACTCACGGGGTGATCTTGCACTGAGTCAGGCGCCAATGAAGTCGAGATGACATGCACTATATAAAGAGAGGCCCGCCATTACTGGCGGGCCTCTCTTATTTCAAAGGCTGGTGTGGTTATCGGGAAAGGTCAGCGTTATGCCACTCGCACCAGAAACTTCTCGCCCTGTCCTTCACGCTTGAAGCGCTCGAGCAGGGTGGGCAGCGCCTCGAAATCGCCGACCATCAGCGGCGGCAGGGTCAGTTCGCCGCTCGCCATCTGCGCCATCATGGCGACACCGGCGGCGACCAGTCGGCTCCACTGTTTGTCCGAGCCAAAGGCGTGCTGGGCACCCAGCGCAATCTCGTGCAAGGAGTGGCAATGGCTAAAGGCGGGCAGCGGATTGTGCGGGATGCGCCCGAGCACAGTCACCATATGACCGTAGTAACCAAGGGCGGGCAGCAGGCTCTCGGCCTGTTGGCTGGAGACCAGATCGATGATCCCCTCGAACGGTTCGTTGCCGTTGGCAGTCTGCAAGGTGGCCAGCCAGTCGGGATCCCGATAATCGGCTACGCCCTGCACACCGATTTGTTTGAGCCAGTGATGGTGGCGTGGGCTGGCGCTGGCAAAGACTCGCGCTCCTTGTTTAAGGGCGAGCTGCACCGCAAAGCGGCCGACGCTGCTGCCGGCACCTGTGATGAGCAGTGCTTCCCCGTGCAGGCGCGGCAACTTGGCCAGCGCCTGCCAGGCGGTGAGGCCGGGACAGGGCAGGGCGGCTGCCGCCTCGTCACTCAGGGCATCGGGCACTGGCAGCAGGGCGCGGGCTGGTACCCGGGTGTGGCGGGCAAAGCTGCCGTGGTGGCGCAGATCGGTGTGGTAGGCGACCCGGGCACCGAGACGCAGATGGCTGACGTTGGCGCCGAGGGCCACGATAGTGCCCATGCCATCGACGCCGGGCACCTGACCGTCGTGCCAGTTGGAGTGGCCATATTCGATCAGCTTCCAGTCCACCGGATTGAAGGCGATGACCCGGTTTGCCACCAGCACCTCGTCAGGGGCGAGCGGTGTCAGGGGCAGGTCGACGAGGGTAAGCTGGGTCGGTTCACCGGGGGCATGCCAGCACCAGGCTTGGGTGTGATTCATGATGACTCCTTGTGAAAGCGAGGGGAGAGAACAACGAGATCATTGCAACAGCAATATAGAGAAACTGCCACTGCTGCGAATGGGCAACAATACGGCAGGCCCCAACCAGTGGGGCCTGCGTTACGTGGTCGGTTGGCCATTGGCAATCAGCAGCTGGTCGCTGCGTCATCGGCCTGGTAGACGGGGTAGTCTGTCAGCCCCTTCTCGCCGCCGCCAAACAGGGTAGCCGGATCGTGGGGGGCCAGCGGATAGCCGTGGCGTAGCCGGTTCGGCAGATCCGGGTTGGCGACGAAGGGGCGGCCAAAGCCAATCATGTCGGCCCAGCCCGCGTCGAGGGCGGCGCGAGCCCGCTCGCCATCATATTTTCCGGCGTAGATCAGGGTGTTGGGGAAGGCATCGCGCAGACCCTGCTTGAAGTTCTCCGGCATCAGGGGGGCATCGTCCCAGTCCGCTTCGGCGATGTGCAAGTAGGTGACATTGAGCTGGCCCAGCAGGCGGGCGGCGGCCAGATAGGTCTCCTGCGGGTTGGCATCGACGGTGCCGTTGAGGGTGGTGAGCGGCGCAAGGCGCACCCCGACCCGGTCAGCCCCGATCTCGCTGCAGACCGCTTCGGTTACCTCTTTGAGAAAGCGCAACCGGTTTTCCAGCGATCCGCCATAACTGTCGGTGCGGGCGTTGGATTCGGAGTCGAGGAACTGGTTGATCAGATAACCGTTGGCGGCGTGCAGCTCGATGCCGTCAAAACCGGCGCTGATGGCGTTGCGAGCCGCTTGACGGAACTGGCCCACCACTGCATCGATATCGGCCTGAGTCATGGCGCGCGGGGTGACGGTCTCGACAAAGCCCGGCGCATCGCTGCCGTTATCGACGAACACCTTGACGCCCACTGCGGGCAGGGCTGAAGCGGAGATGGGCTGGGCGCCGCCGATGTTATCCGGATGGGTGACGCGGCCCACGTGCCAGAGCTGGGCGAAGATGGTGCCCCCCTTGGCGTGCACGGCATCGGTCACAAGCTTCCAGCCAGCGATCTGCTCGGCGCTGTAGATGCCCGGCGTCCAGGCATAGCCCTTGCCCATGGGGTCGATTTGGGTGCCTTCGCTGATGATCAGGCCCGCCTCGGCGCGCTGGGCGTAGTAGCTCGCCATCATGGCGTTGGCCACATCACCCGGCTGACTGGCACGGGAGCGGGTCATGGGGGGCATGACGATGCGGTTGGCAAGATGCAGCTGGCCGAGGCGCAGCGGGCAGAACAGGTGATCGTGGCTCATCTTGAGTTCCTCATGGTGGAAGTGAGGCCACTTTATGCCGCCATCTTGTTGTGAAAAAGGGGGGTAATTGCACAAGAGAATTGTGCTTGATGCAGCAATCAGTGCAAACCGTCGGGAAAGAGGCGTTGAGGCATAAAGTTGAAGCATAAAAAAGAGGACCGTCTGGCCCTCTTCTGTATTCTGCTGGAGGCAGGCTCAAGCTGTGGCGGGCATCACTTTCACCCGCTCGATACGCCGCTCGCTCACCTCGATCACCTCGAAGTTGAGCTGCTGCAGTTGCAACTGCTGACCTGGGGTGGGCAGGGTGCCGAAGTGGGAGAGCAGCATGCCCGCCAGGGTCACGTATTCATCGCTCTCGCTCACCAGGCCCTCATGCTCCAGCACCTGCTCTACATGGTGGATGTTGGTGCTGCCGTTGATCAGCCACCCTTCGCCATCGCGCACGATATCCGGGGTTTCGTCCTCATCCGGCAGCTCGCCGACGATGGCCTCCAGCAGATCGTGGGTGGTGACCAGCCCCTGGATCACGCCAAACTCGTCGGAGACCAGAATAAGGCTCCCTTTGGCTTTGCGCAGCTCCGCCAGCAGGCGGATCACGTTGATGGTCTGCGGCACGATAATGGGATCGTTCTGCTTGGCCAGTTCGCTCAAAGATTGCCCTTCGTTCAAGGCAAACAGCAGATCGCGCGCCTTGACCACTCCGATCACCTCGTCCAGATCCCCGTCACAGATGGGGAACAGGCTGTGGGGCTCGCGCTGCAACAGGGCGCGGATCTCGTCGCTGGAGTCGTTGATATCGATCCAGGCCATCTCAGAGCGCGGGGTCATGATGGTGCGAATGGAGCGCTCGGCCAGCGACAGTACGCCGGTCACCATATAGCGCTCCTCTTCGCCAAAGCTCACCGGCGCTACGGCCGGGGCATCCAGATCGTCATCCGGCTGATCCCGATAGGCCTTGCTGCCCATCAATTTGAAGATGGCGGCGGTGGTGCGCTCACGCAGGGGCAGCTTGGATTCGTGACGCATGGCACTGCGCTGGGCCAGCTGGTTGAAAAACTCGATCAGCACCGAGAAGCCGATGGCCGCGTAGAGGTAGCCCTTCGGAATATGGAAGCCAAAGCCCTCCGCCACCAGGCTGAAACCGATCATCAGCAGGAAGCTCAGGCAGAGCACCACCACGGTCGGGTGGGCGTTGACGAAGCGGGTCAGCGGCTTGGAGGCGAGCACCATCACCACCATGGCGATGGTTACGGCGGCCATCATGACGCCAAGGTGTTCCACCATGCCGACGGCGGTGATGATGGAGTCGAGCGAGAAGACCGCATCGAGCACCAGAATTTGGGCGATCACCACGCCGAAGCTGGCGTAGGCGCCGACCGGGCCGTCATCCTGGGGTTTGGCTTCCAGCCGCTCATGCAGCTCGGAGGTAGCCTTGAACAGCAGGAACAGGCCGCCTCCCATCAGGATCAGGTCCCGACCGGAGAAGGGGTGATCCCACAGGTGCAAAATCGGGGTGGTCAGGGTGACCAGCCATGACATGACGCTCAAGAGCCCAAGTCGCATCAGCAGGGCCAGCGACAGGCCGATGACGCGGGCCTTGTCCCGTTGGGCGGGGGGCAGTTTTTTCACCAGAATGGCGATAAAGACCAGGTTGTCGATCCCCAGCACGATTTCCAGAATGATCAGGGTAAACAGACCAATCCAGATATGGGGATCCATCAGCAATTCCATTGTATGACCTCAATAAAAACAGACAGAGCAGAGAGTGATCACGGCGCACGATGGCCGCAGTAACAGCAAGGCAAAGGTGTTATTCAGAGGCGCTGATTAAGCAGAAAAAGATAGGCTTTGACAGAGAGAGACGAAGGGCAACTTCGGGGATTGTCCATGATGGGCAATAAAACCTCGGGTGAAAAATGAGCCCTGATGATAGCGGCTGGCGCCAATTTGGCAAGAGCAGCGTCAGCGAGGCGTGATGGGGTTGTGATGCGACAGGGGAGGCGGCGGTGCCGCTCTCCCCCGTGCGGTCGTTACAACCAGCGCTTTTCGCGGGTGAAACAGACCGAGAGCCAGGCATCCCCCAGGGTGTCGCCAAGGCGAGACCAGAGCTCCTGGCGCAGGGCATCCTGACGTTCGACGGGCCACTCCTGACCCGGCGCCACCAGAATGTTCAATTCCAGATCGAAGCGGCGACCGCTTTTGGCCAGATGGCTGTAGCACTCGATGCCGTGGCGCTGGCGCAGCGCTTCGATCTCCTGCTCTACTTGCCGTGGCACATCTCCCTTGGGGGCGATCTTCAACACTTCCCGCAGGTTGCGACCGAGCACCTTGATGGGAATGAGGGTGGCACAGAGGGCCAGTAGCGAGACCAGCACCGGGTCTATGTAGCGGTTGTATTGGCCGTAGCCGATGGCATCGAGGCCGATGGCGACCACGAAACCGATAAGCAGGGTGGCGCTGAGCAGGGTATCCACCAGCCACTCCTTGGAGTCGACCCGCACCAGCTCGGAGTCTACCTGCTCGGCGACCTGGGCTTCGATGCGATAGATGATGGCGCAGAAGAAGGTGGAGACGGCGGCATAGATGAGGGCGTGGCCGAGATCGATCTCCCGTCCGCCATCCAGCAGGGTGGTGATGCCGCTATAGAGAGCGCCAAGGCAGAGCAGCAGAATAATGGTGCCATTGATGACGTTGGTGATGGGCTCGAAGTGGGCGTAGCCATACTGGAAGCGCGCATCGGAAGGGCGGGTAACGAGATAGGCGGTAACAAGACCGAGGCCTGTCATGCCCATGCTGAACAGGGTGAAGATACCATCGAGCATGATGGCGTTGGAACCGACGAAGAGGCCGTAGCCGATGCCGAAGATGGCAAAGGTGATACAACCGAACAGCGACAGGGTAAGCGCCTGTTTTTCGGTGGTGACCAGCGTACTGATAACATGGCTGTGGTGAGCCATAAAAGTCCTCCTTTCAAATGGTGAATATTGCCAAGCGCAAGCGGTTTTCTAGCTGATATACTGCCCGCTCACATGTGAGCGGACTGGCCTGACTGCCATTGACAGGCGGCTGGCCAGTCGTTGTCGCCGGCGTGCCGGCATCAAGCAAAGGATGGGAACAAGGATTCATGATCCCGAGACTCGATTACCAGGACAGTTTGTCACCCGCAACCCTGCAGTTTCTTGAGTTGCTAGAGCGCAGCGCATTTCGTGGTGATATCGAAAAGTCTTATGCAAGCCGGTTGGCGATGGCGACGGATAACAGCGTCTATCAGGTAGTACCTCAGGCGGTTCTCTATCCGCGCAGTGCGGACGACATAGCAGCAATGCTCAAGCTGGCCGCAGAGCCGGCGTTCGCCTCCTTGAGTTTTTTCCCTCGTGGTGGCGGTACCGGCACCAATGGTCAGTCATTGGGCGGCGGCATTATCGTCGATCTCTCCCGTTATATGAACCAGATCATGGAAATTAATCTGGATGAGGGGTGGGTGCGCGCCCAGGCCGGGGTGGTGAAAGACCAGCTCAACGTCTATCTCAAGCCCCACGGCTACTTCTTCTCGCCGGATCTCTCCACCTCCAACCGCGCCACCTTAGGCGGCATGATCAACACCGACGCCTCGGGGCAGGGGTCTCTGGTCTACGGCAAAACCTCGGATCACGTGCTGGGGCTCAAAGCGGTGCTGGAGAACGGCGACCTGATGGCTACCGAGCCGCTGACCGGTGAGCGACTGGCCGACAAGCTGGCGCTGGAGAATCGGGAAGGGGAGATCTATCGCACCCTCTATCGCATCGGCAAGGAGCGCCGCGCCGACATCGAGGCGACCTTCCCCAAGCTCAACCGCTTTCTGACCGGTTACGATCTCAAGCACCTCTATCAACCCGATACCGACACGCTGGATGTGAGCCGGGTGCTGTGCGGATCTGAAGGGTCTCTCGGCTTTATCACCGAAGCCAAACTCAATATCACGCCAATCCCGCGCTACCGCACCTTGGTCAACGTCAAGTACGACAGTTTCCCCTCCGCCCTGCGCAACGCCCCCTTTATGGTTGAGGCCCAGGCGCTATCAGTGGAGACGGTGGATTCCCGGGTGCTCGGGTTGGCCCGCGCCGACATCATCTGGCATTCGGTGAAAGAGCTTATTCAGGATGTGCCCGGCAAGGATCTGCAGGGGCTCAACATCGTCGAGTTTGCCGACACCGACGAGGCAGAACACAGGGCCAAGGTGGCGGAGCTCTGCCGTCGTATCGACGCGCTGCTGGCCAAGGGCGAGGCAGGGATCATCGGCTATCAGGTGTGTGACCACTTGCCGAGCATCGAGACCATCTACACCATGCGCAAGAAGTCGGTGGGGCTGCTGGGAAACGCCGAAGGACGCAAGAAGCCGGTGGCCTTCACCGAAGATACCGCGGTGCCGCCCGAGTCATTGGCCGATTTCATCATGGAGTTTCGCGCCCTGCTGGATGCCCACGGCCTCGACTACGGCATGTTCGGCCACGTCGATGCCGGTGTGCTGCACGTGCGCCCGGCGCTAGATTTGTGCGATCCCGAGCAGGAGGTGCTGCTGCGCCGCATCTCCGATCAGGTGGTAGCGCTCACTGCCAAATATGGCGGCCTGATGTGGGGGGAACATGGCAAGGGCTTTCGCTCCGAATACAGCCCCGCCTTCTTTGGCGAGTTGTGGGAGGAGCTGCAGCGCGTCAAGGGGGCGTTCGACCCGGCCAACCGTATCAACCCGGGCAAGATCTGTATCCCCTATGGCAGCGATGCCGAGCTGGTGTCGGTGGATGGGCCCAAGCGCGGCAAGTTTGACCGCCAGATCCCGCTCGCGGTGCGAACCAGCTACACCCGTGCCATGGATTGTAACGGCAATGGTCTGTGCTTCACCTTCGAGACCGACTCCCCCATGTGCCCCTCGGTCAAGATCAGCCGTGATCGTCGCCACTCCCCCAAGGGGCGGGCGGGCCTGATGCGCGAATGGCTGCGTCAGCTGGCAGAGCAGGGCTTCGATCCGTTGGCGGAAGAGGTGGCACTGCAATCCGGTGGTGTGCGCTTCAAACAGCTGGTGGACAAGGTGCGCAACAGCTGGGCTAAACAGCGCGGCGAGTATGATTTCTCCCACGAGGTGATGGAGGCGATGGCGGGCTGTCTGGCCTGCAAGGCATGCACCAGCCAGTGCCCGATCAAGGTGGATGTGCCCGATTTTCGCGCCCGCTTTATGCAGCTTTATCACGGCCGCTACCTGCGTGCGCCGAAGGATTACTTCGTCGGTACCGTTGAAAGCTATGCGCCGTTGCTTGCCAAGGCGCCGAAGCTGGTCAACTTTTTCCTCGAAAAAGAGTGGGCCCAGAAGGCGACCGAGAAGAGCATCGGCATGGTCGATGTGCCGCTGCTCTCGGTGCCGACCCTGGCCGAGAGTCTGCACGATAACCGCGCCCGCTATTTTGATCTGCCGGGTCTGGAGCGGATGAGTGCCGAGCAGCGCAAGCAGGTTGTGCTCATCGTGCAGGACCCCTTCACCAGTTATTACGACGCCCCTGTGGTGCGCGACCTGGTGAAACTCGCCAGCAAGCTCGGCTTCCAGCCCTACCTGCTGCCCTTTAAACCCAACGGTAAACCCCAGCATATCAAGGGGTTCCTGCGCGCCTTTGCCCGTACCGCGGCCAACAGCGCCCAGTTCCTCAACAAGGTGGCGGCGCTTGGCATTCCCATGGTGGGGGTGGATCCGGCCATGGTGCTCTGCTATCGCGACGAGTATGCCAAGGCGCTGGGGTCGGCCCGCGGTGATTTTCAGGTGTTGTTGCCGCAGGAGTGGCTGCTCTCGCTGCCAGCAGATCAACTGCCTGCTCGCACCGACAAGACCAAGAGGGAGGAGGGGGGCGAGCCCTGGTATCTCTTTGCCCACTGCACCGAGAAGACCGCCAAGCCCTTGACCCACGGCGACTGGAGCACCCTGTTTGGCCGCTTCGGGGCCAGCTTGCAGCCAGTCTCTGTGGGTTGCTGCGGTATGGCGGGCACCTATGGTCACGACGTCAAACAGGTGGAGAACTCCAAGGGGATTTATGGGTTGAGCTGGGCCGACCCGCTCGCCCGCCTGCCCAAAGCGCGCTGTCTGGCGACCGGCTATTCGTGTCGCAGTCAGGTCAAGCGGATGGAGGGGGAAAAGCTCAAACATCCATTGCAAGCCCTGCTGGAGCTGCTCTGATGCTGACGCTTCCCAAGCGGTTTAGGGTGCCGAAGGCCTATCGGCACCCACGTTTCTTGCTGTTACCCGCCACTCCCGCTCAGGCGGTGGTGGAGTTTGTTGCCATGTTGCGCGAGCGCGAGCAGCTCCATCAGCTGTTTCGGCCGAACGATATCTGGCCCTCCGCTAACTTCAGCCTGAGCCAGCACGAAGGAGATCTGGAGTGGCAGCAGTCGGAGTTTCTGGCCAAGCGCTCGTTCGCCTATGGCCTCTGGAGTCCGGATCGGGAGCCGCAATTTTGGGGTGGGGTTTATCTCTACCCCTCGGTGTTGCCAGAGGTAGCGGTGGAGCTCTTCTTCTGGAAGGTGGCCGAGGCGCCTATCACGGATGAGGAGTTGGAGATTCAGCTGCGCGACTGGCTCGCCAGGGTGTGGCAGTGGCCAGAACCCCGTCTGCCGGGGCGAGAAGTGCCTTGGTCCGAGTGGCCCGGCGTTACCTACCCCTGGTGACATCCCGCTTAAGGGCATGATTGTGTAACACGCAGCTCCGGGCGGGGCTGCGTTGTTACCACGTCACCCGGTAACCAACAACTCATATAACCGAACCATTTTGCCGATGGAGGGCGTTTCACCCATATCGGTACGCATTCATCGCTTACAAAGGAGTCTGCTCGCAATGAGTCACGATATTGCGCCCATCTGGCGTAAACCCATGAGTCTGGAGGGGCTCAACGCCACCTCTCGCAACACCCTGATGGCCCATCTCGATATCGTCTACAGGGCTTTTGGCACCGATTGGCTTGAAGCGACCATGCCGGTGGATCACCGTACGCACCAGCCCCTTGGCATGCTGCATGGCGGCGCATCTGTGGTGCTGGCGGAAACCTTGGGATCGATTGCCGCCAATATGGCTGTCGGGCCAGATAGCTACTGTGTGGGGCTGGAGGTGAATGCCAACCATCTGCGAGCCAAACGGGAAGGGGTGGTAACCGGGCGTTGCACACCGCTCCATCTGGGGGCGACGACCCAGGTGTGGCAGATTGAAATTCGGGACGAACGTGAGCGTTTATTATGCACCAGCAGACTGACCATGGCGGTGCTCAAACACAAGCGGGGCAAGGACTCCAGCGAGGAGTGATCTGCAATAACGCACTATGAGTGCAAAATAAGCAAGCCATACTCGTCAGATCCCTCTATAATTGCCAACGTCTTGAGAGGCTTATCACATTTTTCAAGACAGCAGAACAAAGTGGCGCTATAATCGCCGCCTTTTTGCTATTCCGCGGTGTTAGCCGCCTGCCTTAATCTGGAAGAATCTATGTCTGATACCGAACAACTGCCCCTTTTTAGTGAGCTTGGACTGGCCGCGCCTGTATTGAAAGCGCTGCAGGACGTGGGCTATGAGCGCCCGTCACCGATCCAGGCCGCAGCAATTCCCCACCTGATGGCGGGACACGATCTGCTGGGGCAGGCGCAAACCGGTACAGGGAAGACCGCTGCTTTTGCCTTGCCTCTGTTGTCTCGTCTGGAAGCTGGTAACCGCAACACCCAGATCCTGGTGCTGGCGCCTACCCGCGAACTGGCGCTGCAGGTGGCTGAAGCGTGCCAACGCTACGCCCACCACATGCCTGATTTCCATGTACTGCCCATCTACGGCGGTGCCTCCTACGAAACCCAGACCCGCGCCCTGCGTCGCGGTGCTCAGGTTGTCGTCGGTACTCCGGGCCGTGTGATGGATCTGATCCGTCGCAAGAACCTGGATCTCTCCGGCCTGAAAGCTCTGGTTCTGGACGAAGCTGATGAAATGCTGCGTATGGGCTTCATCGACGACGTTGACTGGATCATGGAGCAGTGCCCGAGCACTCGTCAGGTTGCCCTGTTCTCTGCCACCATGCCCGAGCAGATCCGTCGCGTGGCCCAGAAGCACCTGAAGCAGCCCAAAGAGATCAAGATCGCCTCCAAGACTGCTACCGCTACCACTATTCGCCAGCGCTACTGGCAGGTAACCGGTTTGCACAAGCTGGACGCCATGACCCGTCTGCTGGAAGTGGAATCCTACGAAGCCCTGCTGGTATTCGTACGTACCAAGAACGCTGCCGAAGAGCTGGCTGGCAAGCTGGCCGCCCGTGGTCACGCCTGTGAAGCGCTGCACGGCGACATCCCGCAGAAACTGCGTGAGCGTACCGTCGACAAGCTGCGTCAGGGCCAGCTGGACATCCTGATCGCCACCGACGTTGTCGCCCGTGGTCTGGACGTTGAGCGTATCACCCACGTAGTGAACTACGACATTCCGTACGACACCGAATCTTACGTACACCGTATCGGCCGTACCGGTCGTGCCGGTCGCAAGGGCGAGGCCATCCTGTTCGTGGCTCCGCGCGAGCGCCGCATGCTGCGCGCCATCGAGCACGCAACCCGTCAGGCCATCGAGCCGATGAAGATGCCGAGCACCGAGGACATCAACCAGCATCGTCTGGCCAAGTTCAAAGAGCGCATCCGCGAAACCATGATGGGCGAAGAGCTCGAGATCTACCACAACCTGGTAAACGAGCTGATCGAAGAAGATTCTGCCGACCCGCTGGAGCTGGCTGCCGCACTGGCCAAGCTGGTACAGGGTGACCAACCGCTGCTGCTGGATGATTCCATTCCGGATCCGCTGCTGAACGCTGGCAACGATCGTGGTGGCTTCGAGCGCCGTGACTTCAACGACCGTGGTGGTCGTGACTTCGGTGACCGTGGCGATCGTCCTGCCCGTCGCATGCCGTCCCTCGAACCGCGTCCGCTGAAAGACAACCCGGATGTGGAGATGGAGCGCTATCGCGTAGACGTGGGTGCCCATCACGGCGTCAAGCCGGGCCAGATCGTAGGCGCCATCGCCAACGAAGCGAACATCGAGAGCCGCTTCATCGGCAACATCGACATCGCTGATGACTTCTCCACCGTCGATCTGCCGAAAGGCATGACCGCCGATGTACTGGAAGTGATCAAGAAAGCCCGTGTTTGCCAGCGTCCGCTGCAGATCACTCGCTACACTGAAGTGCCGGCCGGTGGCAACACCAGCAGCCGTCCGCCCCGTGGTGATCGTCCGTTCCGTGGCGACCGTCCTTTCAACAAGGATCGCCGTCCCCAGGGTGACCGTCCGTTCAACAAGAGCGGGGAGCGCCGTGAAGGTGGCTTCAACAAAGATCGCAAATTCGGTGGCAAGCGTCGCGAAAGCTGATTGCTGATCCCGTTATGAAGAAGGCCGCTCATTGAGCGGCCTTTTTTTCTGCCTGCGGTTTACCCTGTGTTCTGAATGAGCGCCAGATCGGTGTAGGCCGTTACATGGGGGAGCGCATGATGGCCACTATTTGATAACTGGATGTCGGGGAAAGAGAGAATACCTTTCTACTCGACAGGCGGTTGTGACGTGGTTGGGTATCATCCGCCGTTCTGCCATAGGTCTGAGCTGGCAGCCGTTTCTTTGTATTGGCAAGCGTTGGGACGTGTGCACTTGGGCGGATGGTTGGATGGGGAGTGACAGCATTGTGCCCGCTGACTCCGGCGGTTGTAAGGGGTGGCGACTAGGTGGCCGCTCAGAGGCTTTGTCTGGCTGGCAGCCATTATTCATATCGAGTGGGGTAATTGGTTGGCATCAATGAAGAAGGCGACCATCAGGTCGCCTTCTTGTTGTGCATTGTGACGTGCAGAGTTCGCAGCCCGAGGGGCTATCAGAGCACCATGGCGGCAATCCAGCCGAAGATCACCAGCGGGATGTTGTAGTGAATAAAGGTGGGCACCACGCTGTCCCAGATATGGTCATGCTGGCCATCGGCGTTGAGGCCGGAGGTGGGGCCCAGCGTCGAGTCGGAGGCCGGTGAACCCGCATCCCCCAGCGCGCCAGCGGTACCAACCAGTGCGATGATCGCCATTGGTGAGAAGCCAAGCTGCAGACAGAGCGGCACATAGATGGTGGCGATGATGGGCACGGTGGAGAAGGAAGAACCGATCCCCATGGTGATGAGCAGACCCACCAGCAGCATCAGGAAGGCGGCGATCCCCTTGTGCTGACCGATGCCGGAGGCGACCACCTGAACCAGAGAGTCGACCCCGTGAGTTGCCTTCATCACCGCGGCAAAACCGGCGGCAGAGATCATGATGAAGCCGATCAGCGACATCATCCGTACCCCCTGGGTGAAGGCATCCTGGCTTTCGCGAAACTTGATGACGCCGCCGCAGGTGAAGATGACAAAACCGGCCAGCGCACCCAGTACGATGCTGTTGGTCATTAGTTGCAGCCCCAGCGCCACGCCAATGGCCAGCAGAGCTACCCAGATGTGGGTAAGGTTGAGCTCGACCGCTTCGGGCTCGGCATCCAGGATCTTGGCCAGATCGTACTGGCGCGGTTTGCGATAGCTGATGAATACCGCAATCAGCAGGCCCAGTACCATACCGGCGACCGGAATGGCCATCGCCAGCGGGATCTGGCTGGTGGTGATGGGCACGCCGTTATCGATCAGGTTCTTGGCCAGAATATTGTTCAGGAAGATGCCACCAAAGCCGACCGGCAGCACCATGTAGGTGGCGGTCAGGCCAAAGGTGATGACACAGGCCACCTGACGACGGTCGATCTGCATCTGCGCCATCACATGCAGCAGCGGCGGGATCAGGATGGGAATAAAGGCGATGTGAACCGGGATCAGGTTCTGGGAGGAGATCGCCACGGCCAGCACGGAAGAGAGCAGCAGGGTTTTGACCCACATGATGCGGGTCGAGCTGGCATCCTTGCCCAACTGGTTGATCACCTTGCGGGCCAGCAGGTCGGTGATCCCGGAGCGGGAGATGGCAACCGCAAAGGCGCCCAGCATGGCGTAGGAGAGAGCAATCTCGGCGCCACCGCCCAGGCCACCGCTGAAGGTGGTGAGGGTATCGGTCAACGACAGCCCACCGACCAGGCCGCCAGCAATGGCCCCCAGCGCCAGCGAGACCACCACATTGATCCGCAGCAGACTGAGCACCAGCATCAGCCCGACTGCGATAACAACTGGATTCATTTGATTTCCTTATAGTTTGTTATTGCTGTCTGTCATGTGAAGGGGAGTTAGTTTGCGAAAAATGTGACAAATGTCGAGAAAAAAATCAGTCAAATCCCTCATATCGCAACAGCATGTGGCACAAGGTTGCTCAACATGAGGGTTTGTGACCTGTTTGTCTCCATGCATCCCGTGCGCAGCGGTGGATAGTGACCTTGATAGCGATTTCCGGTGCGCTGTGCAATCAATCACTTCCCCAAAAAGCGAAGGCTGCCAGTGGCAGCCTTCGTCCGTTTATTCTTGCCCCTCATCGTCGGCAGGAGCATCGGTTGTGTCATCATCCGGATGCGCTGGCGGCCAACCCCCCATGCTCTTCCAGCGGTTAACGATATGACAGAACAGCTCTGTGGTGCG
Organism: Aeromonas sp. R3-1; assembly: GCF_040908345.1. Taxonomy (NCBI): domain Bacteria; kingdom Pseudomonadati; phylum Pseudomonadota; class Gammaproteobacteria; order Aeromonadales; family Aeromonadaceae; genus Aeromonas; species Aeromonas sp. R3-1. Next base: position 19,667 of record NZ_JBFODN010000230.1, on the reverse strand, counting down.
TTCGGTGTCATAGAGGGCAGAGTGCGCCTCTTTATTGTCAAACGGGATGCGGGCGCTCTGGCACGCTTTGGCCAGCACGGTCTGACCCAGCGCCAATCCGGAGAGAGCAGCGGTGTCGAAGGTGGCAAACGGGTGGAACGGATTACGCTTGAGGCCAGCGCGCTCGGCGGCCGCCATCACGAAGCCGTGATCGAAGGTGGCGTTGTGGGCCACTATGATGGCGCGGCCGCAATCCTGCTCCTTCATCCCCTTGCGGATCCCCTTGAAGATCTCGGTCAGTGCCTCTTTTTCGGAGACAGCTCCACGCAACGGGTTGTAGGGGTCGATGCCGGTGAACTCCAGCGCAGCCTTTTCCAGGTTGGCCCCTTCGAAAGGCTCGACATGAAAGTGGAATACCTGATCGGGAACGAGCCAGCCCTGCTCATCCATTTTCAGGGTGTAAGCCGCGATTTCGAGCAGGGCATCGGTCTTGGCGTTGAACCCGGCTGTTTCAACATCGATGACGACGGGGTAAAAACCACGGAAACGGCCCTTGAGGGTATGAACTGCGTCGGTCATGGGATCTCGGTCGGGATAAAATGAGGCGGCATTATGGCAAAAAAGCACAGGCTTGTCCTCCCATCCCACGCAGGATGCCGCGCCAAGTTGGCGCCGGATTCAATATCTGTGCAGCCACCAGCGGGCGGCAATCAGCGCCGTGAGCGTACCCAGTAGAGCGCTGGCCAATACATCCACCGGCCAGTGCATCCCCATTACCATGCGCGACAGACCAATTCCCAGTGCCCACAGTGGCAGCAGCCAGACGCCCGTGGGAGCGCGGGCCAGCCAGATCAGACCAAAAAATTGGGCCAGGCTGATGGCGGCGATGCTGTGGCCAGAGGGGAAGGCGTAGTTCACCTCGGCCTGCCAGTGGTGGCCGAGCCACTCTGGCAGGGCCAGCAACTGGCTGGCGGCGTGAACCTGTTCACTGCGCACATCGATGCTACTGGCGTAGAAGTGTTTGATGGCCGGGATCAGCGCCTGACTTTCAAGCCAGAGCAGATAGGGTCTGGGCTCTTCAGTCAGGTACTTGATCAGGCTCTTGAGCACCCAGTCGCTGGCGAGCAGGGCTGCCAGCGCGCATCCCAGCGCAATGAAGGGGGTCAGCTCCAGTTTCAGTTTGTAGCGGGTTAGCAGCAGCAAGAGGGCGCCACTGACCCCGATCCCGGGAATATCGACCATGCGGGTGAGGGCGTATGACCACCATAGCCAGCCTGATTGCAGGGAGCCGGTCAGAAAAGGCTGCCAGGGCAGGGTGGCGAGCAGCAGCAGGGGCAGGATCAACAGGGCAGTGAAGCCAAGCACCTGGCTGCGGGTGAGTGAGGCGGTTGACGTTGGGAGCGACGAAGCGTGTGGAGGCATGGTGGGTATGGGCGATCGCGAAAAAAGAGGGGCATTGTGCCACCGTGACATGCTCGGACAAAGCCGAGCAGCACGTTTGTTACCTCTGCTTACACATTTTGTGGCCACATCCTCTGTTTGAGCGGGCGGATGGAGCGGCTGCCGCGCAATGTGGTCCCCTTTCGCGCCGGATTGCATCACAGGCTGAAATCTCGGGCGGCTTTGCGCTAGAATGGCGCCCCCGTGGCGGTTGTGACCAAAGAGAGCCCGATGAAGATAGTCGTTGATGAGAATATGCCCCATGCCGTGGAGCTGTTTGCCGAATTTGGCGAGGTGATCCCCTTGCCCGGACGGCAGATGCAGGCCCGCGATCTGCTGGATGCCGATGTGCTGCTGGTGCGTTCGGTCACCCGCGTCAACGGCGATTTGCTGGCGACCAGCCCCAAACTCGGGTTTGTCGGCACCGCCACCATAGGCACAGACCATGTGGACAAGGCGCTGCTGGCAAGCCGCAATATTCCCTTCTTCAGCGCCCCCGGTTGCAACAAGTATTCGGTGGGGGATTATGTGCTCTCAGCCCTGCTGGTGCTGGCGGAGCGTTACGAACTCGACCTTTCGGCCATGACTTTGGCGGTGATTGGCGCGGGCAATACTGGCGAGTGTGTGGCTGGCAAGGCCCAAGCGCTCGGCATGCGGGTACTGCGCTGCGATCCACCCAAGGCGCGTAAGACCCCCGATGCGGGCTTTGTCGATTACCAGGCCGCTCTTGGTGCCGATATCGTCAGCTTCCATGTGCCCATTACCCGTGAAGGGCTGGATGCCACCTACCATCTGCTCGATGCCGAACAGATTGCCGCGCGCCCTGCCGGGCAGATCCTGATCAATGCTTCCCGTGGCGAGGTGTGGGATAACCGGGCCCTGCTGGCACGCCAGCTGAGCGATAAGCCGTTGCGACTGGTGATGGATGTGTGGGAGAACGAGCCCGAGCCACTGGCTGCGCTGGTGCCCCATACCGAGATTGCCACCCCCCATATCGCCGGTTACAGCCTGGAGGGGAAGGCCCGCGGTACCTGGATGCTCTACCAGGCGCTCTGCCAGCAGCTGGGACGCCAGCCTCGTCAGGATTTGAGTCAGCTGTTGCCCGCCCCCGATGTGCAGGCAGTGGTGCCGGGCCGCGCACCGGATCAGGCGCTGATCAAGCAGCTGGTGCATCTGGTTTATGACGTGCGCCGCGATGATGCCCGTTTCCGTGCCCAACTCGGCTTGCCCGGCAGCTTTGACGAGCAGCGCAAACACTATCCCGAGCGCCGTGAACTATCCTCCCTGCAGGTTGAGGGAGCGTTTGCCGACCAGGCGCTGGGCGAGTTGGGATTTGCGCTGTCACGCCCCTGAACGGGGGCAAATTGTTGGAAGATAACCGGACGGGGTGAGCCGCGCTGGCCACACCAATCCCATTTTTTACTGAGCTGGCGCAGACGCTACTGTTCCGGTTCAGCCATATCGGGCAGGGTCACCTCGCAGCGCGGGAGCCTGCCGACCATGGCGCCACCCGGCGCCATTGCAGCATTATCAGAGGAGAACAGAATGAGCCAGCAGTTTAACGTAGCGGTATTGGGTGCCAGCGGCGCCGTGGGTCAGGCGATGATCGAGATCCTGGAAGAGCGCGAATTTCCGGTAGCGACCCTCTATCCGCTGGCTTCCAGCCGCAGCGCCGGTGATACCGTGCGCTTTGGCGGCAAGAACCTCGAGATCCTCGATGTGGAGGCGTTTGACTGGAGCCAGGTGCAGATCGCACTCTTCTCCGCCGGTGCCGAGGTCTCTGCCAAGTGGGCGCCGATTGCTGCCGAACACGGCTGCATCGTCATCGACAATACCTCCTGCTTCCGTTACGACGAAGATATCCCGCTGGTGATCCCGGAAGTGAACCCGGATGCGCTGGCCGATTTTCGCAATCGCAACATCATCGCCAATCCCAACTGCTCCACCATCCAGATGCTGGTGGCCCTGAAGCCGTTGCACGACGAAGTGGGCATTGCCCGCATCAACGTGGCCACCTATCAATCCGTGTCAGGCTCCGGCAAAGAGGGGGTCAGCGAGTTGGCGGGTCAGACCGCTCATCTGCTCAACGGTCGTCCGGTGGAACCGACTCTCTATCCGCAACAGATCGCCTTTAACCTGATCCCGCAGATCGACAGCTTCACCGACAACGGCTACACCCGTGAAGAGATGAAGATGGTATGGGAAACCCAGAAGATCCTGGGGGATGCCAGCATTGCCGTGAACCCCACCTGCGTGCGGGTGCCGGTCTTCTACGGCCACGCCGAGGCGGTACACGTCGAACTGCACCAGCCGCTCGATGCTGAACAGGTCAAGGACCTGCTGCGCAATGCGCCGGGTGTGACCCTGTTTGATGACGAAGGGGACTATCCGACCCCGGTGCGTGACGCAACCGGCAAGGATGAGGTGCTGGTGGGTCGGGTGCGCCAGGATATTTCTCATCCAAGTGGTATCAATATGTGGATCGTGGCCGATAACGTTCGTAAGGGCGCGGCAACCAACAGTGTACAGATTGCCGAGCTGCTGGTTCGCGACTATCTGTAAGGCTGGTCAGATGCCACCGATGCGCAGCAGGGAGTGCTGCGCATCCGGCCTGTGATCAAACCGGGGTGTGACCCATGCCGCACTCCGTCACTTCAAGATTCTGTTGCGATATCAACTGATTAAGTTTTTTCCTACACTCAGGGTCAAGTTGGGTGCTAAATGTGTCGGACTGCTGGCTTGCCAGGCGAGCCTGATTTATATTGAACCGACTGTTTTGGGGTAACTATCCAGATTTTTCAATGTGATAGGGCCGTCATACGAAGGAACGAATATGGGACATTCCCGCATAACATTGGCAACGCTACTCGCATTGGGTCTGCTGGGCACCGTCCAGGCTGAAGACTCGGCGCGGGAGCCTTTTTTTGTCGAGCTAAAAGGCCCTGACGAACCCGCACCTCCCGCCGTCAATTCCCAGCCGCTGGCGCAGCCGGTCGCCAGACCCGCCGCACAACCGGTGCGTACAACCGCCCAGCCGGTGGTGCGTCAGGTCACTGCCAATGCCGGTAGCTATGGCCCTGTTCGTCCGACCGATACCCTATGGAGCCTGGCGAGCAAATATCGCCCCTCCAATCGGGTCAGCGTCTACCAGACCATGGTGGCGATTTACGAGAAAAACCCCCGCAGTTTTGCCGATGGCAATATCAACCACATTCTGGTGGGATCCCGCATTCTGCTGCCGACCGTGGCCGAGGCGAGCGTCATCACTGATGCTCAGGCCCGTGCCAAGTTCCGCAGCGACAACGCCAGCTGGAAGGGGTTAAGCCCCAAATATCTGGCTGACAAGCAGGCCCATACCGCCAAGCCGGCTGCCGCCAAACCCGCGAAGGTTGAAGCCGCCAAGATCGAGCCGGTGAAGGCTGCGCCTGCGCCGCTGCCAGTGGCGAAAGCCGCCCCCATTCCCGCCCCGGTGGTGGCACCGCAACCGGCTGCTGAAACCAAAGAAGTGGCCAAGCTGAGCGAGCCTGCGCCGAAAGAGGCGGTAGCACCTGCTCCTAGCGCTGCAGAAGGCACCACCCCGGCGCCTCTGCCTTCCGATCTGGATAAACCGGTGGGCAAACCGGCTACCGAGATGGCGCTGGCACTGGAAGATGCCAATGCCCAGCTCGGCCAGGTGACCGAGATGAACCACAGGCTCAAGCTGCGTCTGCAATCCCTGACCGAAGAGGTGGAGACCCTCAAGGCCCAGCTGCAGGATCAGACCGCGCTGCAAAAAGAGATTGCCGAGCTCAAGGCGCAACCGGTCCCGCCGGTGGCAGCCGAGCCTGAGCCTGAGAAAAACTGGTTGATGGATCTGCTCTCCTCACCGCTCAACCTCGCCATGATCATTCTGCTGCCGGTGCTGCTGGTATTGGCGCTGGTGACCCTGTGGCTGCGTGCCCGTGCCCGCCGAGAGTTGGAAGAGCAGGAGAAGAGCCTCTCCGAATCTACTGCCATGATGATGGATCAGGAGCAGAGCGAGTTTGATGATCTGCTGAGCGTCGATGTGACCGACAACGAGCCGGTGCGCCCGGTGCCGGATCTCAACACCCCGGATGGCTTTATGCCGATGGAGCCTGACGAGCCGGCCGCCAAGCCGGATGTCGATCTGGTGTTCAGCGACGAGGGCGAGATGGAGCTGCAGGGCTTCGAGCCCGAGCGGATGGCGGCCCAGCCAGCCAGTCGTGACCCGGATCTGGTGCCGGATCTCGATCTCTCGCTGGATGAGCCCATCGCGCTGGCCAACGAGCCCGCCATGGATCTGGCCAGCGAGTTCAACCCCAAGCCCAAGGCCGCTGACGAGATCATGAGCGAAGAGGAGCTGCAGGCAGCCCTGTTTGCCGAGCTGGATGCGGATCTCTCAGCCGACCTCGAGCCCGATTTGAGCTCCATCGACGAAGTCGGCTCCGCTGACGACGATCTGGCGAGCTTCGATCTCGGCGATTTCGACAATGCCCTCGACGAGCCTGCTGCTGGCAAAGATGATAACGCCATTGATCTCAGTGCCGCAGAGGACGCCGACGAGAGTGCGGATGCCATGCTGGCCGAGCTCGGTCTTGAGCCTGTCAAGGCGAAGGAAGCCGAGCTGGATCTGGAGTGGGACCCCAACGAGCTGGCGCTCTCCGATTTTGAAGACGCGTTCGCCGAGGTGGAGTCTCATCCGGCGGATGTTCAACCCCGTGAGCAGGCGCAAGAGAGCGGCTACGTCGAGATCGACAAGCTGCTGGCCGAAGCGGATGCCACCGCGCCGGAGCAGGAGCCGTATCAGGGCTTCTCGCTGGATGTGGGGCTCGATGGCTTCCCCGAGGTGCTGCCGGAATCCACCGGATTTGACGTGGATGCCGACGACGGCGGTGTGGGTGCCAAGCTGGATCTGGCCCGTGCATACCTCGAGATTGATGACAAGGATAGCGCCCGCGAGCTGCTGCAAGAGGCGGCGGAGCAGGGCAGCGATCACCAGCGTGCCGAAGCCGAGAAGTTGCTCAAGCGGTTGGGCTAAAGCATCTCCCATCACGGGATCAGCAAAACGGGGGCAGCCAGCAGGCTGCCCTCTTCTTTTGGCGATTTGCGATGGGGGGATCATGGCCGCGCAGGTTCGCAATCCAGGCCAATTGCGCGCGTGGTGGGACTTTTCGGGCTGAGCGCGTATAATCCGCCCCGTTTCTTTCACTGCGTTTTCACAACAAGACAAGTTTATCCATGCGAATTGCCCTAGGTATTGAATATGACGGCAGCCGGTATTTCGGCTGGCAGCGTCAGCGTGAAGTGATCAGCGTGCAGGCTGAACTGGAGACGGCGCTGAGCCGGATTGCCAACCATCCTGTCTCCATCCAGTGTGCCGGACGCACCGATGCCGGTGTCCATGCGACCGGTCAGGTGATCCACTTCGATACCGAGGCGAACCGTGCCGAAGGGGCCTGGACCCTGGGGCTCAATTCCAACCTGCCGCCGGATATCGCCGTGCGCTGGGTCAAGCAGGTGGACGAGAGCTTCCACGCCCGCTTCAGCGCCACCGCCCGTCGCTACCGCTATGTCATCTACAACCACAACTACCGGCCGGCGATCCTCGGCAGTGGCGTCAGCCACTACCACGAGACCATCGATGCCGAGTTGATGCACCAGGCGGGTCAGAGCCTGCTGGGGGAGCACGACTTTAGCACCTTCCGTGCCGTCGCCTGCCAATCCAACACCCCGTGGCGCAATGTGACCCATCTGTGTGTCAGCCGCTCCGGCCCCTACATCGTGCTCGACATCAAGGCCAACGCCTTCCTGCACCATATGGTGCGCAACATCACCGGCTCCCTGCTGCTGGTGGGGCAGGGGCTCAAACCGGTGGAGTGGATTGCCGAGGTGCTGGCTGCCAAGGATCGCAATCTGGCCGGGCCGACCGCCAAGGCCGGTGGCCTCTATCTGGTCGACGTGGATTACCCGGCCGAGTTTGCTCTGCCGCAGTTGCCGCTCGGCCCGCTGTGGCTGCCGGACTCGGCACCGGGTACGACCAGTTTTTAGTAACTGCGCCCGAAAAATTGTGGTTTAATGACCCGTCATTTGTTGCCATCGAGCTATTAAGTTATTGAACAATCTAGGCTCGATGCGTTTTGTCAGGCACAAAAGCATTAAGGAATTCCATGAGCTGGCTTGAGAAGATTCTTCCCAAGAGCAAGATCACTGCGCCCCGTCGTCACAACATTCCGGAAGGGGTGTGGACCAAGTGCAGTGCTTGTGAACAGGTGCTCTACCGGGCAGAGTTGGAGCGCAACCTCGAAGTGTGCCCCAAGTGTGATCATCATATGCGCATCAGCGCCCGCGCCCGTCTCGAGAGCTTCCTCGATGAGCAGGGGCGTACCGAGATCGGTGCCGAGCTGGAGCCGCAGGATGTACTGAAATTCAAGGATTCCAAGCGCTACAAGGATCGTTTGTCTGCCGCTCAGAAAGAGACTGCGGAGAAAGATGCGCTGGTGGTGATGAAAGGGACCCTCAAAGGGGTACCGGTTGTCGCCTGTTCGTTCGAATTCTCCTTCATGGGGGGCTCCATGGCCTCCGTGGTCGGTGCCCGCTTCGTGCGCGCCGTCGAGGAGTGCATCAAGGAAGGCCGTGGTCTGGTCTGCTTCTCCGCCTCTGGTGGTGCTCGCATGCAGGAAGCCCTCTTCTCCCTGATGCAGATGGCCAAGACCAGTGCGGCGCTGGACCGTCTGTCCAAAGCCGGCCTGCCCTATATCTCCGTGCTGACCGACCCCACCATGGGTGGCGTCTCTGCCAGTCTGGCGATGCTGGGTGACATCAACGTGGGCGAGCCCAAGGCGCTGATCGGCTTTGCCGGCCCGCGCGTTATCGAGCAGACCGTGCGCGAGAAACTGCCGGAAGGCTTCCAGCGCTCCGAGTTCCTGCTGGAAAAGGGTGCCATCGATATCATCATCGATCGCCGCGAAATGCGTAACCGTCTGGCCAGCCTGCTCGCCAAAATGCTGAATACTCACGTCATCGAAGAGTGAAGATGAGTTCAAACATGCAACAATCCCAAAGCCGGTCGCTTGTCGACTGGCTTTCTTATTTGGAGCAGATCCATCCGGTCAATATCGACATGGGGCTGGATCGGGTCGGTGCTGTCGCCCGGCGCATGGGGCTTACCCAGCTGCCGTTCAAGGTGACCACGGTGGCGGGCACCAACGGCAAGGGCTCCAGCTGTGCCATGGCGGCCAGCATTCTGATGGCCGCAGGCTATAAGGTCGGCGTCTACTCCTCGCCCCATCTGCTGCGCTTTACCGAGCGGGTGCGGGTCAACGGGCAAGAGCTGCCCGACAGGGATCACTGCGCCGCCTTTGCCGAGGTGGAAGCTGCTCGCGGCGAGATTGCCCTTACCTTCTTCGAGTTCGCCACCTTGGCTGGCTTGTGGCTCTTCTGCCGCGCCGCCCCCGATGTGCTGCTGCTGGAAGTGGGGCTGGGTGGTCGGCTCGACGCCACCAACGTGGTGGAGTCCGATGTGGCGATGATCACCTCCATTGCCCTCGATCACTGCGACTGGCTGGGTGATACCCGCGAAGCAGTGGCTGTGGAGAAGGCTGGCGTCTATCGCGCTGGCAAGCCCGCCATCAGCGGTGAGCCTAATCCGCCCGCGACTATTGCCAGCGAAGCCCAGCGTCTTGGCGCCAACCTGCGTCAGGTCGGTATCGATTTTCGTGGCGATGAGCACGAGAGCGGTTGGGATTATCACGGCCTCAACCAGTGGCGGGATCTGCCAAAACCAGCGCTGCCGCTGATGAACGCGGTGACCGTGCTGGCAGCGCTGGAATCCCTCGGCTTGCCGCTGCCGGAGTCCGCCATTCGTGACGGGCTTGCCAATGCCCGGCTTGCTGGCCGGATGCAGCAGCTGCAAAGTGCGCCGCTGGTGATCGTCGATGTAGCCCACAACCCCCATTCGGCAGCCTATCTGGCAGCTCAATTGCGCAAGATGCCCTGCGCGGGTGTGCGCTGTGCCGTGGTCGGCATGCTCAAAGACAAGGACATGGCGGGCTCCCTTGCCGAACTCGATGGCTTGATTGGCGAGTGGTATCTGGCCAGCCTCACCGGCCCGCGCGCCGCCACTGCTGCGCAACTGGCTGCGGCGTTGGGGGAGGGCAAAGGGCCTGCCAGGGAGTTTGATGATGTCAGCGCCGCTTATCAGGCAGCGTTGGCCGCATCGAGTCCGGACGATATGGTCATTGTGTTTGGTTCGTTTTACACTGTCGCCGACATTCTGGCGGGTGTCGCCGTCTAGGCCACACCCCGGCTCCCCGGCCTTCGGGCGGGGAGCCAAATCGCATATTGAGTTACGTAAAGGTAGGATTCAACTTGGCCTCGAAGTTTCAAAACCGTCTGGTGGGCACCGTCATCCTGGTGGCCCTGGTTGTTATTTTCCTGCCGGACTTGCTGGATGGTCACAAGCTGGCACAAAAGGAGGAGGCCTTTGCCAAGATCCCGCTGCGCCCCGAGCTGGAGCCTGCCAAGCCTGCGCTGCAGGTCTCGGCAGCCAGCAGCCTGCCAGCCGATCATCTGGCCAGCCAGCAACAGGCCTCTGCGGCCCAGCAGTGGCAAGTGGAAGAGGTGGCTGACCCCATGACCCTCGCAGGTCAGGGCAACGGTGCGCAGCCGGCGACAACCCCTGCCGCACCGGCACCGGTTCAGCCGCAACAGAATGCCCAACCCAAGCCACAGCCCAAGCCGGAAGTGGTGGCCAAAAAACCGGTAGAACCGCCCAAGCCAGCACCCAAGCCGACGCCAGCCAAACCGGTTGAAGTGGCCAAGGCGCCCGCGCCGGCCAAGCCGCAGGCGGGTCAGATCAAGTCCCTCGACGATCTGATTGAAAGCAAGATGACCCAGCCGACCACTCCCGCGCCTGCTGCGGCACCGACACAGGGTAGCTGGATCCTCCAGCTTGGCGCCTTCAAGAACGTCGACAGTGTCAACGCACTGGTGAGCAAGCTGCGGGCGGCGGGCTACTCTGCCCACACCTCGCCGCGCACACCGGTGCAGGGTCAGCTCAACCGTGTCTTTATCGGGCCGGATGTCTCCAAGGCCAAACTGCAGGGGATGCAGGGGCGGATCTCCCAGATGACCGGCCTCAGTGGCTCGGTGGTCTCTTACAATCCGTAACGGCGTTGCCGTTGGCTATGGCCCTCTGAAACAAACACCGCGTCCTTTGCGCGGTGTTTTTTTATCTGGCCGTCGTGATTTTTAAGGACGGCGTCGTACAGGTCACCCCCCCGGTTGGGATTTTCGGGCAGTTGGGGTAGTCTGAGCCCTTCTGCTACTCACAGGAGTTCAAGATGATCCTCTCGACGACCCCCACGCTGGAAGGCAAAACCATTCGTGAATACCGCGGCATCGTGGTAGGCGAAGCCATTCTCGGCGCCAACATTTTCAAGGATCTCTTTGCCGGGATCCGTGACATCATCGGCGGCCGCTCCGGCGCCTATGAAAAAGAGCTGGCCCGTGCCCGCGAGATCGCCTTCGATGAGCTGAAAGAGCGCGCAGCGGCCCTTGGTGCCAACGCAGTGGTCGGCATCGATATCGACTACGAGGTGGTGGGGCAAAATGGCAGCATGCTGATGGTCAGCATCAGTGGCACCGCCGTGGTGGTCTGATCGGGCCTCCGCCTCTACATGGGCAATGAGCCGATAACCGGGTTATCGGCTTTTTTATTGCCTGTCTGATACGTGGCGGCTGGCGGGGTTGTCACTCAACCTATTGATTTTAAATATTTATATTTATTAATAATTCCACGGGCCGGTTTTATTTTTTTTCACTGGGTGGCCCGAGAGGGTCAAGCTAGAGTGCCGCCATCAGGAACGACACCGCTCACGGACGAGGTTCTCTTCTCTTGAAGGCGTATCACTATGAATCAAAAACCTGCTCTGCTGACCCTTGTCATGTTGGCCATGACCGCCCATGCCGGCAGTGCCCTCGCAGCGCTGCCCAACTTCAGCGCCACTTGTCCCACCGATATTCGGGTCAAGTCGCAAGGTGGCAACGTCTTTATCAATGGCAAGAAGGCGACCCTGAAAACGCTGGCGCCCGCCGCCTATTCGGCCACAAACGGCAAGGTGGTCATCGGGATCACCTTCGATCTGCCCGCCAGCGAACCCACCCTGGATTACGTCATCAAACATGATCGCCGAGCTCATGGCTTTTGCACCGTGCACGCCTGGTCGGCGGGCAAGGCAGCCGCACTGCCGATGGCCAAGGGAGATTCGCCCTATCAGGGCAAGTGGATCGCCAAAAACCGCGAGACCGGTGCCACGGTGGCCAATATTCAGGTGGATGGCAAGGAGCAGGTGTGGGTCAACGGAGTCAAGGTGAAGGCCAAGCGGGCCGATGGCGCGCTGCAGTTTCGTCAGGGCACCATCCTCTACACCTTGCAGGGGGATCCGCGTATTCGCGATGAGAGCGACTGGAATGACAGCGATGTTCAGAATACCGGCCCCATCCGGCTCGAGTAACAGACGTGCCGTGCCACGGCTTGGTCATTGATGCAAAAAGCAGAGAGCGGCCATGCCGCTCTCTGTTTTGTTGTCTCTATTGGGGATAGCCGTGCGGGGTTAGATGCCGTGGATGGCGTTGGCTTCCCCATACCAGTCCAGCTTGTCGGACAGAGTGACCACTGTGCCGATAATGATGAGACTCGGGCTCTTCACCTGACGGGCCAGTTCGGCCAACTGCTGCAGCTCGCCGCGCACCACCCGCTGACTGAGCTGGGTGCCTTGCTCCACCAGCGCCACCGGGGTGTGGCCGGGCATGCCGTGGGTTTGCAGCGCATCCTGAATGCGGGCGGCGTGGGCCAGCCCCATGTAGAAGACCAGGGTCTGGCGGGGGGCGGCCAGCGCCGACCACTCCTGGGCGATATTGCCCTCCTTGTCGTGACCGGTGATGAACTGTACTCGCTGGGCATGATCGCGGTGGGTGAGGGGAATGCCGCTGTAGGCGGCGCAGCCCGACGCAGCCGTGATGCCCGGTACCACCGAGAAGGGGATGCCTGCCTCGGCCAGGGTCTCCAGCTCCTCGCCACCCCGGCCAAAGATAAAGGGATCGCCCCCCTTGAGCCGCACCACCTGTTTGCCCAGTAGTGCTTGTTCCAGCAACAGTTGGTTAATCGCTTGTTGGGGCACACAGTGGCGGCCCGCCTCCTTGCCAACAAAGATCCGCTCGGCATCCCGGCGCACAAGCGCCAATACCTCCTGCGACACCAGTCGGTCATAGACCACCACATCCGCCTGCTGCAACTGCTGCAGACCGCTCAGGGTAAGCAGCCCCGCATCGCCGGGGCCGGCGCCCACCAGGGTGACGCTTCCCTTGTTCTGCGGTTGCTCCTCGAGCAGCTCTGCGACGCTCTGCTCGGCAGCCTGCTGTTGGCCGCGGGCCAGTTGGCGGGCGAGGCGATCGTGGCTAAAGAGTCGTTCCCAGAAGCGGCGGCGGGCCAGCTTGTCCGGAATGAGTTTGACTCGCTCGCGCAGCTTGCCCGCCAGCGCCGCGAGCTGGCCGAGGTGTTGCGGCAGCATGGCTTCGAGTTTTTCCCGCAGCTGGCGGCTCAGTACCGGTGCCGCGCCTGCGCTGGAGATGGCCACCATCAGCGGCGAGCGGTCGATGATGGCGGGCATGATGGCGCTGCAGTGGGCTGGGGAGTCCACCACATTGCAGAAGATCTGGCGCAGGTTCGCCTCATGAAAGACCTGCTGGTTGACCTCTTGCTGATTGGTGGCGGCGATCACCAGCCACTTGCCATCGAGCAGTTCGGGATGAAAGCTGGCGGCGCAGACGGTCAGGCGACCCTGCTCGGCCCAGCTCATCAGCTGGGGTTCCAGATGCGGGGCATTGATGGTGATCTTCGCCTTGGCATCGAGCAGCAGGCGCGCCTTGCGCACCGCCACCTCACCGCCGCCGACGATCAGGACCGGCTTGTTTTGCAACTGACAGAAGAGAGGGAGAAAGTCCATAACAGGCTCCGGATGCTGGCCCGCTCGCAATGTCGCGCCGGGCGAGATAGCAGGGCACGCCGTGACGCACCCCGGATGGTCGGGGGAAAGATCCCCCGACGGGAATAAAAAAGGGGAAGGGTGATCTACGCCCGGGCCAACGACAGATCCCCACCGGTGTCGGCCACTTGATCACGCTTCCCCAAACGAGGTTTTTCCTATTGCACCGCTTTGACGTGCATGTTGGCGACGTACTGATCTTCGGCCCAGAAGATGCGGTCAGCGACCATGGCTTCCGGGTTGAGGGTGACGCCGCGCAGCACCCGCTCCTTGAACTTGTGATAACCGGCCCGGTCGATAAGGTGACCCATGTGCAGGTAGATGGGTTTGCCATCCAGCATCTCGGCCTCGAACTCGAACAGGTTCTTGATCACCGCGTGCAGCACCTCTTCGGTCACCCAGTTGAGGAACAGCTTGCCGGTACGGGGGGTCTTCTTGCTGGTGCGCCCCCCCAGCTTGACCATATAGAGCTGCTTGGGATCCCGCTGCCAGGCCAGGGTCGGGCAGGCCAGCACACACTCGCCACAGCCGATGCACTTGCTCTCCTCCTTGACCGCCTTGCCATGCTTGATGGCGAGGCAATCCACAGCGTGGTGGCTGCACGCCTTGACGCAGGCGCCGCAGCCGATGCAACGCTCGGCATTGAAGTGGATCTTGGCGATGCCGAGGATGCCGAAGTCGGCCATGTTGGCCTTGGCGCAGTCGTTGGGACAGCCGGCGATCACCATCTTGAGGTGATAGGGGTTGGGGTAGAGGTGCTTCTCCATCCGCTGAGCCAGCCCGGTGCAGTCGATATTGCCCTTCTGGCAGATGGTATTGCCCTGACAGGCGACGATGTTGCGCCCGCCGATGGTCTGGTAACCGGCTGTGGTGTCCTCTACCTCGATGCCGCAGGTCTCCACCTCGATCTCCTTGATAAAGGGCTCGAGGGCGGCGTTGACCTTGTCCATGTCCTGATACTTGATGCCGGGCATCGCCAGCTTCTGGCGGGTGGTGAGGTGGATCAGGCCGTTGCCATACTGTTCGGCGATCTGCTGGGCCACCGCCAGCAGGTGGGCGGGCATGATCCCGCCGGGAATGCGTACGCTGATCATCGCTTCGCCGCGCACCTTGGAGAGGCGGTATTCGTTCTTGGCGCGGGCCTTGATGATGTCTATATCGAGACTCATGGTGTTCTCCCTCAGTCGATCAGATGCTGGGCCTGGTCAAAACGAAAGACCGGTCCATCCACGCAGATATAGGTGTCGCCCATCCGGCAGTGGCCACACTTGCCCACGGCGCAGGCCATGCGGCGTTCGTAGTCGACCCAGATGCGATCCTTGGGGATGCCCCGCTCGAGGAAGGCGAGCACCACGAAGCGGATCATGATGGGGGGGCCGACCACGATCACCTGGATATCCCCCTTGTCAGCGAGATCCAGCTGGTCGATGTAGTCGGTGACCCGGCCAATGCGGAACTGCTCGCTCTCCTTGCCCTCGTCCAGGGTGACGATGAGGTTCTGCTGCTCGGCCCAGAGCGGCATCTCGTGGCGATAGAGCACCGCCTGCTCGTTCTTGAAGCCGAGGATCATGTCGAGGGATTTCACCTCTTCCGGATGTTTGCTGAAGCGGCGCAGCAGCCCCTTGACCGGCGCGACGCCGGTGCCGCCCGCCACCACGATGAGGTGCTTGTTGCGGTAGGTCTCCAGCGGATAGCCGTTGCCGTGGACGCCGCGCATCCACACCTTGTCGCCCACATCGAGGGCAAACAGCGCATCGGTCACCTTGCCGACCTTGCGGATCAACAGATCCACATAGCCATCGCCATAGTCGGAGACCGAGATGGGCGCTTCGCCGACGGTGGGCAGGGAGATCTCCACAAACTGGCCGTAGTGGACATCAAAGTCGCGTGATACCCGAAAGTTCCACTCAAGCTCGGTGTGGCGCTCGATGGCCAGAATGGTGTAGGCCTTGGGCAGCAGGCGGTTTTCGACCACGTCCTGCTGCGGTGCTGCTGTTGCGGTTTGCTGGCACTGGCACATATCAGTTCGCCCCCTGCGCGTTGTCGGCTGCGATGGTCTGTTCGACCACATCGGTCATCTTGTTGATGATGTTGCTAAAGGAGATGTAGTGAGGGCAGCGATCGTCGCAGCGGCCGCAGCCGACGCACATGTGCTCCTCCCCCTGACGGGCCTTGTAGTCGTTGACCTTGTGCAGGGCGCGATAACGCAGGCGCTCGCCATGTTTGGCGCGAAAACCGTGGCCACCGGCCATGTCGCTGAAGCCATCCACCATGCAGCTGGCCCACTGGCGACGGCGCTCACCCTGCTTGGGGTTCTCGGCATAGGTGAGGTCGTGCACGCTGTAGCAGCTGCAGGTCGGGCAGGAGGTGGTACAGCGGCCGCAGCCGATGCAGCGGCTGTCGTACTCGGCCCAGACCGGATGGGCGGTGAGGATCTGGCGGATCCGCTGGGGGTCGTCACAGACGCTGTCCGGGGTGCGTACCTTGACCGGGTTGCTCTGGACAAATTCAGGGGTGAAGTCGTCGGATTCACCCAGCTCTGCAAAGTAGCCGAGCAGCTCGGGATCCTTCACCTCAATACGGGCACCCTCATCGCTCAGACGAATGGCGGCGGCGTAGTCCTGGGCCTCGTTGCTGCCCATGGAGACGCAGAAGCAGTTCTCGAAGCTCTCGCGGCACTCCAGCAGCACCAGCTTGAGCTTGCTGCGCAGCCGGGCGTAGTAGACGTCGCTGTTCTGGCCGTTTTTCAGGTAGACCTGATCCAGCCTGCGCAGGGCGTGGATATCGCAGCTGCGCAAGAACAGCAGGGTGGGTTTGGCCTCCACCTTTGATTCACGCAGCTCCAGATTGTCGAAGTGGAACAGGGTCTGGGTGATGGGGAGCACCACCTCTTTCGGGGAGAAGTGGGACTTCTCCTGCCACACCAGATCGGCCGGATGGCGGATGCTGTGGTAGGTGACGTTGTCGGTGTCGGAGAAGCGGCCGCCCCGATATTCGGCCGCGGGCGCCATGATCCGGTAATCGGGCAGCAGCCGCTCGAACAGCTGCGCCAGCGCGGGATGGGTGAGAAGAAACGACATAAATAAACACCTTGTATGAGGGTGAGATGCCCTGGCATAGGGATGAGGAGCGGGCCGGTCTGGGTGTCTGGCACCGGTTCTGGCCGCGCTTGCCTCGCCACGGTCTGTTTTTATGACTCATGTTGCTCAACTGACCCGATTGTTATTGTGTTGGCGGCGCGTGCGTCGCGGCAGGTCGGGTCATGCCTGTAAAACCCTTATCAATTGAGCAGGGCGGCCTGATAGCCTGCGCACTTGCCCATCACGTATCCCATCTCCAGCTTGTTGATGTCGCGGGTAAAACGGGAAACGGGGAAGTAGTCGGCCGGGGCGATCACCTCGATCTGGCAGTCCTCCGGCGGATTGGCGATAAAATCGAGCGCCTCGTTGTAGCTGCGATCCCGCTGCTCCAGCGCCTGTGCCAGCGCGGGGCGGGTCTTGAGCAGGGTGCGGATCATCCAGGGGAAGGGCATCGGCTTGAGCCGATAGCCAAGGGGCTCGGAGAGGATCACCGTCAGGTGACGGGCACCGCGGCGGTAGGCCTCGATCACCGGGATGGAGTCGGCCACCCCCCCATCTGTCATCGGTACCCCGTGTACCTCCGGGTATTCGTGGGAGGCGAGGGGAATGGCGCAGCTGGCGGGCAGCACCTCGTTCATGTTCTCCGGCTTGACCCGGATGTACTCCGCCTTGCCGGTCAGGGTATTGGTCACCACCGCATAGAAGGGGATGCCGGTCTCCCGGTAGGCGTGAATGTCGAGGGGATACTTGCGACAGCTGGTGTTCCACAGCCAGTGGATATCCACCAGATTGCCCCCCTTGGCAAAACGCAGGGGATCCATAAACTGCTGGCTGCATGCCAGTTTGGTCAGGATCTCGTGGCTACGGCCATGCTGGCTGGCGAGATAAGCCAGCAAGTTGGTGGCCCCCGCCGAGACGCCGATGGCGAAGTCAAAGGGGCGATAGTCATGCTCGATAAACGCATCCAGCACGCCGCTGGCAAATATGCCGCGCATGGCACCGCCTTCTACAACCAATGCGCTGGGGGATGCGTTTTTGTTCATGACAGGCACCTCATTGATAAGTCAGAGAGAAAAAGTGGGAAAGAGAACGTTCGGGCTGTCAGGCCGACCGTTCTGACAACCAACCGGGGTTGGCCATCGCAATGAGGTCATTCTAGGAAGGGGATGGTGTTTAGAATATCTGTTAATAATGAATCAAGTGTTTTGTATTTCTAAACGATAGTGATAAACCCGTTGTGATCAAAGGGGTTGTGTAGGAGTCTCAACGACTCTGTGATGGCTGGATATTGGCAAGGATGAGTGTGTCATGACGTTATTGGTTCCCCCGCTGCTCCAACGTGGCGATACCATCGCTTTTTTCTCCCCCTCCAGCGCGGCGACTGCCTGGGCACCCAACCGTTTTGCCCGCGCAAAAGCCTTTCTTGAGGGGCAGGGCTTTAGGCTCAAGGCGGGCAGCCTCACCGGCCAGCAGGAGCACTGGCGTTCCGGCTCCATCGTTGCGCGGGCCGAGGAGCTCAACGCCCTTATTCGCGACCCAGAAGTACGCTGCATCATGTCGGTGATTGGCGGCAGCAACTCCAACTCCCTGCTGCCCTACCTCGATTTTGAGGCGCTGAGGCGCGACCCCAAGATCATCGTCGGCTACTCAGACGTGACGGCGCTACTGCTCGGCATCCACGCCCAAACTGGCCTGGTTACCTTTTATGGCCCGGCGCTGGTGGCCTCCTTTGGCGAGTTGCCGCCGCTGGTGGATGAGACGCTGGCCAGTTTTTTACAGATTGCATTGGCCGATGAAGCTGGCGTCCCCTGCACGCTGCCCACCCCGGTAAAGTGGAGCGATGAACGGCTCGATTGGGAAAGCCAGACCCGGGCCAAGCGTTGCCAGCCCAATCGGCTGATCTCGGTGGGTTCAGGTCGGGTTGAGGGACGGCTGATTGGCGGCAACCTCAACACCATGGCGGGGATCTGGGGCTCCCCCTATATGCCCGTCATCGAGCACGGCGACATTTTGCTGCTGGAGGACAGCCTGAAATCTGCCGAGACGGTGGAGCGATCCTTTGCCCATCTCAAGCTGTGCGGGGTCTTTGATAGGATCGGCGCGCTTATTCTCGGCAAGCACGAGCAGTTCAACGATCAGGGTAGCGGCAAGCGCCCCCTCGATATCCTGCTGGAGGTGGTGGGGGAGCCGAGCTTCCCCATTCTGGCGGAGTTTGACTGCGCCCATACCCACCCCATGCTGACGTTGCCGCTGGGTATCGAGGTGGCGCTTGATCTCGACCGCCAGCAGCTCACGCTACTTGAGCCCTGGTGGCGAGCAGAATGAGTGCGAAATGAATGTCCAACAACAAGGCCGTGGATGCGGCCTTGTCTGTTTTTGTGGGGCGTGATCAGGGCAGGGCATCGGGCCGGAAGCTGGCGCGGATCTGCGGCACCAGGCTTGATGGGTCGAAGCCTTTCTCCTCGCCTAGCACCGGATGGAGCAGGGGCTTCTCTTCGATGGGGGTGATATCCCCCGCCAGCAGCTGGCGGGTGGCCTGCCCCATCTGGTAGAGCTGGCGCACCGGCGCAAACTGGGTCGCCAGATTGAGGGGATCATCGGCGCGGGTGAAGGCCATCATGGGGATCTGGTAGGTGGCATCGCGGGCCGGTTTGTCACCGTGAATCCCCTTGCCGGCGGACATCAAAAACGGCTGGTGATCGCCAAAGGCCACCACCAGATAGCGCTTGTCCGACTGGTCGAGGGTCTTGAGCAGCCGCTCCAGCGAGGCCATGGCATCAACCACCCCGGTGTAGTAGGTGTTGAGCAGCTGGGTGTCACTCTCGCTCTGGTTCGGGCAGGCGCCGCTGCGCTCCTGCCCCTGATAGCGGGGGCCATCGAAGGGGCCGTGCCCCTGCATGGTGACCGCATAGGCAAACAGCGGTTTGTCATCCTGTTCGCTGCGCTTGAGCAGGTGGTCGATGAGCGCATCATCGGAGATATAGAGTCCCTTGTGCTCAAGGGTGGTGAAGCGGGTGTCGAACCAGCGCTCCTCATAGCCGAGCGCCGGGATCGCCTTGGCGCGGCCCCAGAATTTTTCCACATAGGGGTGGGCGAACAGGGTCTGGTAGCCGTTCTGTCTGGC